>JACPYV010000108.1 GCA_016195825.1 Burkholderiales bacterium
GCAATGGCTGGCTGCACCTGGGCGGGTGGCGCGGCCACGTAGACCTCGGTGCGGTTGCAGGTGGACAGGATGGCCGCCTCGGGCGTGCCCGGCAGCTTCTGGCGCAGGCCCACGAGCGAGGGCGCGATCTGCTCGAGCGTGAACGCGAACCGCCCGCGCAAGTCCAGCGGGGCGGTGTTGTGGTTCAGGCCAAGAGCGAAGACCGACATGGTGGTGAATTGTAGGATTCGCGGCTTTTCAGCGACTGACGCCGGTCAAGCCCGAATGAGCCCTCTCGACGCCTTTTGGCATATTGCCAACCTGTTTGCCCCAGCCTGGGGGCTGGCGGCACTGCTGGCATTGGCCATCAAGGCCGTGTGGCGGCGGGAAGCGAAATCCGTGGCCTGGCGGCGGCTGTGGGGCTGGGGCTCGGCGGGCGGCTGTGCCGCCGTGGTCATTGCGTTGCTGTTGCTGGGCCGCGACGGCAAAACAGCGGGCTATGCCTTGCTGGTGCTCGGCGTGGCCCTGCCGCAGTGGTTCCTGATGAGTTTCAGGCGCTGAGCACGTCTTCCGTCGTGACGACCTCGCCGCGCAGCGAGTGCGCGAAAGCGGTCGTGATGCGCACATCCACCAGCTGATTCATCAACCGCGGGGAGCCGGGGAAGTTGACGATGCGGTTGCACTCGGTGCGCCCCATCAGCTCCGACGCGTCCTTGCGGGCGGTACCGGTGACGAGGATCTTCTCGACCTTGCCGACCATGCCTTGCGAGATCGTCAGCGCGTGGGCCTCAATGGCGGCCTGCAGCTCCTGCAGGCGGCGGACCTTGACCTCGTAGGGTGTCGTGTCTTCCAAGGCCGCGGCCGGCGTGCCGGGGCGGGGGCTGAAGATGAAGCTGAACGATGCGTCGAAACCGACGTCCTCCACCAGCTTCATCAGCCTGGCGTGGTCTTCGTCGGTCTCACCGGGGAAGCCGACGATGAAGTCGCTGGCCAGGCGCAGGTCCGGGCGGATCGCGCGCAGCTTGCGCACGATGCTCTTGAACTCCAGCGCCGTGTAGCCGCGCTTCATCGCCATCAGGATGCGGTCGCTGCCGTGCTGCACCGGCAGGTGCAGGTGATTCACGAGCTGCGGGATCTTGCCGTAGGCCTCGATCAGGCGCGGGCTGAACTCGTTGGGGTGGCTGGTGGTGAAACGCAGGCGCCGGATGCCGGGGATCTCGGCGGCGTATTCCAGCAGCAGGGCCAGGTCGGCGAACTCGCTGGTGTCGCCCATCCTGCCGCGGTAGGCATTGACGTTCTGGCCCAGCAGGTTGATCTCCATGACGCCCTGGTCGGCCAGGCCGGCGATCTCGGTCAGCACGTCGTCAAACGGCCGCGAGACCTCCTCGCCCCGCGTGTAGGGCACCACGCAGTAAGAGCAGTACTTGGAGCAGCCTTCCATGATGGACACGAAGGCGGACGCGCCCTCCACCTTGGCCGGCGGCAGGTGGTCGAATTTCTCGATCTCGGGGAAGGAGATGTCCACCTGCGGGCGGCGCTGCTCGCGGCGGGCGTCCAGCATGGCGGGCAGTCGGTGCAGCGTCTGCGGGCCGAAGACGACGTCCACGTAGGGTGCACGCTCGATGATGGCCGCGCCTTCCTGCGAGGCCACGCAGCCGCCGACGCCGATCATGACGCCCTTGGCCTTGAGGTGCTTGACACGGCCCAGGTCGCTGAAGACTTTCTCTTGCGCCTTCTCGCGCACCGAGCAGGTGTTGAAGAGGATGAGGTCGGCCTGCTCGACATCGGTGGTCGGTTCGTAGCCCTGGGCAGCGCCCAGCACGTCGGCCATCTTGTCCGAGTCGTACTCGTTCATTTGGCAGCCGAAGGTCTTGATGAAGACCTTCTTCGTCGGCGTCTCGCCGCTCATGACTTGCTCCAGGTCTGGTTGCCCGGGTTGAACTGCCAGCTGGCGGCCTCGGCCGGCGTCGCGGGCCAGGGCTTGTTGGCAAGTTCTGCGGGGTTCAGCACCCAGACGTCCATGATCAGGCCGCTGCTTTCGACCGTGTAGTGCACGGTCAGTTTCTGGCCGGCGAGCCCGGCGGGCGGCACCCAGAGGTTGTTGTCGTTCTTGACGCGCGCACCGGGTGCCAGGCGGGCCGGCTTGCCGTTGAGCTGGGCGTCGGGGAACTGCGTGATGATCAGTTCGCCGCGCAGCGCGGTGGCGGGGAAGAAGCGGTGCGTCTGCGCCTGGGCGGTCAGACAGCTGACGACCAGCGCCAGCGGGAGGGCACAGCGGTACATGGTATTTGTCCAGTGGCTGCGGAAATGAATACGGCGCGAGGCTCGCTCGCGCCGCTGTGGGCTCCGCGGCGCGCAGAGCGCCCGTGGAAGCCCTAGAGTTTACCTTGGCCCTTCCCTCGGCCCGCAGGCCCCCAATGCAGCGCCCCCACGTCCCTCAACCGCGCGGTGTTGCCGGTCCGTCCGCCGCCTATCGTTGTCTGCTGCGGCGACGGCCGATGGCTTCTTGAGAGGAAACAGACATGGCTGACTGGCGTGCAATCCCAACCCTCCTGGCCGCGCTTGCGCTGGGCGTCGGCTTGCCGGCGGCCCGTGCCGACGTGATCGTCGACTGGAATCAGACCGCCTGCGAGGCGGTGGCCAAAGCGGGTCCGGGCGCCCCGGGGCACCGCATGCTCGCCGTCGTGCAGCTGGCGGTCTTCGAGGCCGTGAACAGCATCGAGCCACGCTACGCGCCATGGATGCCGCGCATGACGGCACCGCCCGGCGCCTCGGTGGACGCCGCCGTGGCGGCTGCCAACCGCGCGACGCTGGCAGCGTTGATGCCAGCCGAGAAGGCGGCGATCGAGGCGGCCTACCAGGCCGTGCTGAAGTCGGTGCCCGAGGGTGCGGCCAAGGCGGACGGCATTGCCGTCGGCGAGAAGGCAGCGGCCCAGGTGCTCGCGCGTGCGGCGACCGATGGTGCCGGTGGCGCTGACAACTATCAGTGGCAGACGACGCCCGGCCGCTATGTGCCCACCGTCGTGCCCGCCGCCCCGACCTGGCCGCGGCGCACGCCCTGGGTGATGTCGCGGGCCGACCAGTTCCGACCCGGCCCGCCGCCCGATCTCGCCAGCGAGGCCTGGGCACGCGACCTGCAGGAAGTGCGCACGCTGGGCAGCAAGAACAGCACGGTGCGCACGCCCGCCCAGACGGACATCGCGCGGTTCTGGGAGGAGACGCGGCCCCTGGTCTATTACCCCTTGCTCAAGGCCGTCGGCCAATCGCCAGGCCGCAGCGTGGTGCAGAACGCGCGCCTGTACGCCGCCGCCAGCATGGCGATCGACGATGCGCTGATCGCCGTCTTCGACGCCAAGTACGCCTTCAACTTCTGGCGCCCGGTCACGGCCATCCGCATGGAGCACCAGGCGGGGGGCAACAAGACGGTGGCGGACCTGGGCTGGACGCCCTTCATCGCCACGCCCATGCACCCGGAATACCCCTGCGCCCATTGCGTGGTCTCGGGCGCGCTAGGCGCGGTGCTGCGCGAGGAGATGCGCGGCCGGCCCATGCCCCGCCTCAGTTCGACCAGCCCCACGCTGCCGGGTGCCGTGCGCGAGTGGGATGGGGTGGACGCCTTCATGGAGGAGGTGCGCATGGCTCGCATCTACGACGGCGTGCACTACAGGAACTCGACGGAGGTTGGCAACCAAATGGGCATGGCGTTGGGTGCGCTGGTGCAGCAGCGTTTTGCGGTGCCTGCTGCTACCAAGTAGGCGCCATCCCCCGGGCGGCAAAAGGCAACGGGCTGCCTCGTGAGAGGCAGCCCGTTGGCTTTGTCTGGTGGCGCTTCAGGGAGCCACCACCAAGATCTCAAAATGAAGGTGTTTGGGGCCATGTGCTGCTGTTGACGTGGGCTGAATTTCGAGGTCTCAAGGATTGCGAAATCGTTGTCCGTAGCGCGGCTGCAGGGCCGATGTCTGAGCAGTCAGCGCATCCTTCCGGACGAAGCTATCGCTCGCCGTGCTTCAAAGCGTCTAGACAGGAACGGGGCCGCGGATGCGATGCGTAGTTGAAGCATCAATCGACTGCTCCATCGTTGTTTCGTGCTTCAATTTGCCATCCGCACCGATGGGTTCGATTGTTGAAGAATGAATCGCCTATTTGGTCGGCGATGTGTACTTCAATTTGGCGGGAAGGTGCGTCGTGGCCGCGGAACTGGAACTCGCGCTGGTGCGCCAAGCGCTTTAAACCTGACTACTTGTCGAGCTGATGAGCAACGCCATGCACAAGGAGCTAGTGCTGAAGGGCGGCATGGCCATGCGCGCGGTCCATGGCAGCGTGCGCTACACCAAAGACATCGACCTGGATGCCGATGAGCGTGCGTCCAAGGAGCGGATCCAGGGCGTCGTGCGCCGCTCCATCGAGCGGGCCGTGTCATCCGGTCTCATCGCCAATGCTGTGGTCACCGCTCCGAAGCAGACCGACACCACCTTGCGCTGGAAGATCACGGGCACCCAGCCCAACAGCATGGCGCCGATGCACCTGACGGTCGAAGTCTCCCGCCGGCCCAAGTTGATCGAAGGCCATGTGGTCGAGGTGCCTCTGGACAAGTCGTTCAATCAGACCGGGCGCGATGTGCGGGTGCAGGTGCTGGACTCGCAGCACATCGCTGTGACCAAGGTCTTGGCCTTGACTGACCCGATGCGGATGGCGCCGCGCGACCTGTTCGACCTGAACGTCTTGCTGGAGGCCGGTGTCGAGGACCCGGGGCCGCTGCTCGCGCAGATGCCAGACGCCCAGCAGCGTCTGCCACTGATCATGGCCGAGCTGTGGCCGAAGATTGAGGCGATGGGCTACGAACAGTTCCGCAACGAAGTCATGCCCTACCTTCCCGCCGAGGTCGGCCAAGCCATCGACAGCGAAGCGTTCGACGCCATGCGTGTGGATGTCGGTGTTGCCGTGGAGCAATGGCTGCAGACCGCTGCCGCTGTATCGCCGGAGGTCGGCTCATGAGTTCAGGCCTGATGCCCGCCAACCTGGAGCGATCTGACCTGCAGGTGGACAGACCCATCGGCGATTGGAAGTTCAGATTGCTGGGCGGTCTTGCCGAACCTGGGGTGCCGAGGATCTTCACGGCTGCCGAGTTCCACAGCCTTGTGCTTCGGCACCGCCCGGGGGCATCCACGAGCACTGCGCGACTGCTTGCCAGTTCGCTGGTGCAAGCCGGTGCGCTGCGGCGAGTTGCGTCTGGCATCTACCTGAACCGGCGCTGTCTGCCACCAGCCGAGCTGGCCGAGATGGCTGGCCACATTCGCGCTGGCGCCGTGATCTCGCTGCAGTCTGTGCTCGGCGAGTGCGGATTTCTGAACAATCCGTCTGCCATCGTGATGGCCGTGGTGCCGACCTCGGCAAGCAAGCGACCGAACCTGGGTGAGGTGAAGACGTCAGGTGGAGATGTCTTCAGGTTCTACGGCCTGGCCGAGCGCTTCTTCCCCGGCGCCGATGAAGATCGATGGGTGCTGTACCAGCCCGGTCGGGCATGCGATATGTTCCGGCCCGAGGCCGCGTTGCTGCAGTGGCTGTATCTGGCAGGCATGAAGCGCAGCACGGTCACGCCGCCGCCCAGCGATGTGGACATGGGGCAGCTCGATGAAGAACACCTGGACCAGCTCGCGCAGCGATGGCAGCTACAGGCTGAGTTGAAGACCTGGCACGATCAGGCGAAGTCCGTAGGCTTCGGCGAAGAGTCGGACAGGCCTCACGCCACCGTAGGTGAGAAGCGCCACGCCGTAGCGGCGGCCGATGGGGCGGCTGCACGCGAGCGTCTGTTTGCTCGGCTGGGGAAGAAACGCTGAAGTTCGAACAGTCAGGCAGATACCTCGATGAGGGCTTCACGCTTGGCTCTCTTCACGGCCCGCGACTGTTTGATCTCGCACGGCGTTGTCTTGCTGAGGCCTGATGCTCTGGATGTCGGCCTCATCGAAGAGGGCGTAGTGGTTGGACATTATTTCTTGCTGGAGATCACGCGGTACTGCGCGGCGGCGCGGTAGAGGGCCCCGTCGTTCACGTTGACGGCGATCCAGTCGTTGGCAAGCGCCAGCACGAAAAGTCTTGGAGATGACCAAGAGCTTTCTTGATCGTGCGCGCGTTGAGCGTTTTCAGCTTGGCCTTGGTCGGCTCAGCCGCGGTGTCTTCGGACGGCTTCGTTGCGCGCTTGCGGTCTGCGAGGGCCACCCTGGCGGCCTTCGATGGGCGCTTGGCGTAGCGATCGACGAAACCCTTGACGTCGACCGGGCCACTTCGTGCACGCACACCGCCTCGCGGTCGCGGCCTTGGGCGGCCAGGTCGTCGAGCAGCATGGTCAGCGTGCGCAGCTTCTCGCCGGTCGTGCTGCGGGTGCCGGGTGTGACTTCGGCGGCCGATCCCGAGTTGGTGGCAGCGACGAACAGCTGGATGGCCTCGAGCATCGGCGGCAGGCGTGCGACGCGGTGGGCGCTGCTGGCGGCCTGCTTGAGGTCCTGCACCAGGCTGGCCATCGCCTGGCTCGGGTCTTCGCCGCGTCGGATGGCTTGCATCAGCGCATTGCGCAGGTGGCTGTTCTGCGTCAGGAAGCTCTGGAACGGCCTGAGATCGTTGTCGTCCTTGATCTCGGCTTCGATGCCGCCCGGCCACTTCAGGTTGAGCAGATTGATCAGGTGGCGGAGATCGCCAGGGGGATCATTGGACATGGCGGCGCGCAGTCGCTCGAGTTCGAGCGCGAAGATGCGTACTGTCCGAGAGTCCTTCGTGCGAGGGGAGACCATGATCTCGCGCGGAGGCCCCGGCACGATTGCACCGAAAGGTGCAGGTGCCGTGTCGGTTGCGGGCGAGTCGAGCGGGCTAGGCGGCCAAAGTGGGCACCTTAGGCGGATACCCTGGCCAAGAAAAAAGCCTCGCAAGTCTTTGACCTGTGAGGCTTTTTTAGATTTTGGTGGCGCTTCAGGGACTCGAACCCCGGACCTGTGGATTATGATTCCATCGCTCTAACCAACTGAGCTAAAGCGCCTGAGCCCGCTATTCTAAGCGAAGTTTTTCAACGCTGGCAAGTGGCGGCGAAAAGTCAGGGTGCCGGCGCCCGCAGATAGCCCTGCAGCGGCTTTCCCGGCAGGCGCTTCAGACCCTCGACGAGCTGGGTGGCGTTGAACACCGCGCCCGCGTCGTTGGTGTGGGTGCGGGCGTCGGAGAAATAGCCGTCGACGCGCTCGGCGCCCACCGCGCGGTAGGCCGCCGTCACGAGCATCGTCAGGTCGATGAACTGGGCGCCGTTGGCGCGGGCGACCTGCTCGCCCCAGGCGGCATAGGTTTCGAAGTCGCGTGGCTGGCCGACCTGCCAGCGGTCCTTGTGCGGGATGGGCGACAGCACGACGACGCTGGCGCCCTTGGCCTTGGCGTCGCTGATGTAGCGGGCCAGGTACCAGCCGAAGCTCTGCACCATCTCCTTGCTGCCGTCGGGCCTGGTGTCTTCCACGGCTTCGGGTCCGATGCCGGGGACCGAGCCGCGGTTCTTTCCGGCCGGGTCGCCGATGCGGGCGCCGTCGTTGTGGCCGAACTGTATCAGCAGCGTGTCGCCGGCCTTGAGCTGATCCAGCACCGAGGCCCAGCGGCCTTCGGTGAAGAATGTGCGGCTGCTGCGGCCGCCGATGGCGTTGTTGACGACGTTGATGCGCTGCGTATCGAAGAAGGGCGCCAGGCGTTCGCCCCAGCCGTAGGCACCACCCTGGCCGCCGCTGCGGACGGTGGAGTCGCCGATCAGCACGAGGCTGGGCAGCCCGGCGTCGCGTGGCGCCTCCACCTTGACCTTGCGGGCGTCGACCACCGGGCGGTCGTCCGAGCCATCGGGTGCGAAGCGGCGCGTGTAGGCGGCGTCCGGCAGCAGCCTGTTCTGGATCAGGCCGGCGATGACAAGCTGGGCATTCACCGCGGCACCGAGCCAGTTGGTGTGCACGGTCTCCTGCGGCGCGTCTGCGGGGAATAGCTTGTCGACGGTCGCCTTGCCCAGCGCCTCATAGCGCAGCGCGCCCCATTCGTTGAGGTCGATGAAGGCCACGCCCTCCTGTTTCGCGACCTCGCCTGCCCAGGCCGCGAAGTTGCCGCCGGCGCGCGTCACCTTCGCGCCATCCGCCTCCCAGCGCTTGCGGATGACGGGCGAGCAGACCACGGGCGTGGCCCCCAGCGCGCGGATCTCGGCGATATAGCTGCGCAGATAGGCGCCGTAGGTGGTGACGGTCTCGCGCTTGCCGGTCAGCTGGTTGTCGATCTCCTCCTGCTCCGGCCCCGTGCCGCGCAGCACGCCGCGCGCGCGGCTGTTGTCGTTGACGGGGCTGGCGTCGTTGTGGCCGAACTGCATGACAACCAAGTCGCCTCGCCTGATGAAGGCCTTGGTGCGCTCCCAGTGGCCGCTGCTGCGGTAGGTGCGGCTGGAGAGACCGCCCACGGCGCGGTTGACGACGTTGATCTTTTTCGGGTCCAGGTAGGCGGCGATGGGGTTGCCCCAGCCCCACTGGCCTTCGGCGCCCTTGCCCTGGCCGTCGTCCTGGCCATTGCGCACCGTCGAGTCCCCGATGAGGATGAGCGACGGCAGATCGGGCCGGGCCGGCTCGGGCAGCTTGACCTGGGCGCGGGCGGGATCGGTGGCGGCGGTGAACGCCTGCGCGTGAACCTGGGCCAGGGGCAGGCACAGCAGCAGGGCCGCGGCGAGGCGGCGGGTGGGCGTGGCAGTCATGGCGCGGATGCTAGGAGCAGCCGGGCCGCGCCGGCGGGCTGCGTCGGCGCAAGTTCTTGAGCGATTGGGGTCCAGCAACATCGCGCAACAGAGCCGGTCCTAGAGTCGCGGCCACATTGAATGAGACCGCCGCCATGTCGCTTCGCAAGACTTCCCTGCTGCTGGGCCTGCTGCTTGCCACGGCCACCAGCTGGGCCCAGATCGGCCAGCGCTTCCCGTCTGAGAAGCGCGTCGTGCCCGACCCGGTCACCGGCACGCCGCTGACCTTCCTGACGACGCAGCCGCGCGGCGACGCCAAGATCTACCCTAGCCACCCGCAGTGGACGGCGGACGGCCAGTGGCTGGTGTTCCGCTCGGCGCGCGTGAAGGGCGAGGCCATCGCCGTCAACGAGGCCAGCGGCGAGATGGTGCAGGTCACCGAGGGCGGCTACGACGGGATGCTCAACCTGGCGCAGTCGGGCGGCAACAAGCTCTACTTCCTGCGGCCGGACAAGGGCGGGGCTCCGAAGGCCATGCAGGCCATCGAGGTGGATCTGGACCGTGTGTTCGCCGACAGCAAGGCCGGCAGCATGAAGCCGGCCGGCAGCTACCAGCGCGTCATCGGCACGCTGCCGCCCGAGTTGGAGGCGGTGGGCGACAACGCGCTGGACGCCGACGGCCAGTGGTTCTACTTCCGCGTCACCGGCAAGGCCTACGCCGGTGCGCGGCTGCCGGCCGGCACCCGGGTCGAGGCGCCGTTCGGCCCACGCGGCATGGGCGCCGGTCCGCACGCGATCGGCAAGATCAACGTGCAGACGGGCGAGATCCGCCACGTCGTCTCCGTGCCCTTCCAGATCGGCCACATCCAGAGCAACAGCTGGAACCCGGGCGAGATGGTGTTCAGCTGGGAGACGGGCGGCAAGTCGCCGCAGCGCACCTGGACGGTCAAGGGTGACGGCACCGGCCTGCGCCCGCTGTACCCCGAGGCGCCCTACGAGTGGGTCACGCACGAGGCCTTCATCGGCAAGGACGAGGTGGCGCTGGCCATCATGGGCCATCGCGCGATTCCCGGTGTGGTCGATCCCAGCCGCCCGGCGGGCACCGCCGTCGAGGGCGCCAACCCGGGCCAGGACGCTGCCTGGGGCGACGCCGGCACGCGCGAGAAGCCCACGGGCCTGGCCATAGTCAACCTGCGCACGCGCGAGGTGAACCTGGTGGGCCAGACGCCCTCGGGCAGCGGCTTGTGGCATGTGCACGGCTCGGCGGATGGGCGTTTCGCGGTGGGTGACGATTTCGGCCGCAGCCTGTACCTGATCGACCGCAGGACGCGCGAAATGATGGTGCTGACCACCGGCCACAAGACCACGGCGCGCGATCACATCCACCCGACCTTCAGCCCGGACGGCAAAAAGATCCAGATCCAGTCCGCGATGCTGGCCGCCGATGGGCGCGAGATGAATATCTGCATCGTGCCGGTACCGCAGGCTTGGCTGGAGCGCCGGCCCTGAGATTCGGCGCGGCGGCCTGCGGGTATTCGTGGGCTTTGAATATTTCAGGGTATTTATATTCAAGGCCGATTCAATACGTTGGATTGAATATTCCGCTGTGTGCCCGGCATATTGCCTGCGCGATCGCCAAACTCTGCTCGCCACCGTCAGCGCGCTGCGCTGCAGCGCCCCGCCGAAGGCTTGACAGCGGTCGATTAATCATCGATTTGATCGGAATCGGCGGGTTCCCAGGGTTTACGCGCGCCGAAGCAATCACCGTCGTGATTCTTTGCCGCACGGTGAAGACGCCGTGAATCGCGACCCCTAGACTTGGTTCCGGGGTAATAAGAGAAGCGCCATCAGCGCTCACCTTGTCGATATTCTGGAGACAAACAAAATGCTGAAGAAGATTCACGGCGGTGCGCCGGTTTCGCGTTGGACGCCGCTGGCGCTGGCCCTCGCGGCCGCATTTGCCGGCCCGGCCCACGCTCAGCAGGCTGCGGCCCCCGATGCAGCTGCATCGGCACCGGCTGCCGCGGCCGCCGCCCAACCGGCAGACAAGGGCAACCAGTTGGAAACGGTGGTCGTGACCGGCATCCGCCGCTCCATCCAGAGCGCCATCGACCGCAAGCGCAACGCGTCCACCGTCTCGGACAGCATCGTGGCGGAAGACATCGACCAGTTCCCGGACAAGAATGTCGGCGAGGCGCTGTCGCGCATCACCGGCGTGCAGCTGTCGCGCTCGTTCGGCGAAGGCTCGCAGGTCTCCATCCGCGGCGTCGAGCCCGACCTGAACCGCGTGCAGATCAACGGCATGTCGGTGCTGGGCACCAACGGCGGCGCCGGCCGCGGCGCCGAGCTGCGCGAGCTGGCGTCGGAGCTGATCGCCTCCATCGACGTCATCAAGGGCTCGACCGCCGACCTGACGGAAGGCGGTATCGGCGGCACCGTAGACATCAAGACGCGCAAGCCGCTGGACTTCACCAAGCCCACCATCGCCGGTACCTTGTCGGCCGAGCAGGGCAGCCTGCGCGGCGGCATGCAGCCGCGCGGCACGCTGCTGCTGGCCGACAAGTTCCTGGACGGCAAGCTGGGCCTGATGGCGAATTTCGTCTACGACAAGATCTATACGCGCGGCGACTTCTCGCGCAACACGTCCTGGGCCTTCCTGCGCGACTGGGACTTCTCGGCCGAAAAGACCCTCACCAGCCTGAACGCCAACGCTGCGGCCGTGACCACCGCGGCGGGCTGCAGCAGCCTGGCCGCCGCTGACCAGGCGCCCTGCCGCAGCCAGTGGTTCGACTACTCGCCGCGCATCTCGCGCTACGGCATCTGGACCCGCGACCACAAGCGCAGCTCCGCCGAGGTGACCGCGCAATATCAGTTCACGCCGGAGCTGGACGCCTACGTGAGCTACCAGGCCAACAAGCAGGCGCAGCGGCTCAACGACATGAACTACGGCACCGACTTCTCGGCGGTGACGCGGCTGGCCTCGGCGGGGAATGCGCCGGTCTACTCGGCCACCGGTGTGCCGTCGGGTGGCACCTGCGTGGCTGCACCGGCGGCTGCCACGCCGGCCGGCATGGTGGTGGAGAACCACCAGGTCACGCAGTTCACCGTGGGCAACTGCCTGAACGTGGCCGGCCAGGGCGGCCAGGGGGCGTTCGGCACGTCGGCACGCGATTTCGCGCTGGACATCGATTCCAAGTACACCACTGCCGGCTTCAAGTTCAAGAACAACAGCTGGCGCGTCGAGGGCCTGCTGGGTGACTCCAAGTCGGACTACAAGAGCGAGAGCAACAACATCGTGCTGACGCAGAACGCGCCGGGCCTGGTCGTCAAGCTCGACGGCAACCGCCTGCCGCAGTTCACGTTCCCTGCGGCGTACAGCCCCGACAACGCCTCGTCCTATGTTCAGGCGCAGATGCAGTACCGCCCGTCCGCTACGCTGAACAAGGAGCGCCAGGGCAAGCTGGACTTCCAGTACAACCTCGATCACAGCTTCTTCCAGAGCCTGTGGTTTGGTGGCCAACTGCGCGAGTCCAGCGCGCGCCAGTTCAACGGTGGCGGCTACCTGGTGCAGAACAACGGCAGCCTGACCGCCACCGACGAAGCGGTGGACGTCAACGCCCGCACGGCCAACGTCAACCAGACCGTCATCTGGGACCCGCTCTACACCGGCACGGCGCAGCGCCCCAACGACGCGCAGACCTACATCAACAGCGGCTACAAGACCTCGTATGTGACGGGTGCACGCATGCAGGAGATCGTCAACGCGATCCGCACCAAGTCGCCCGGCACCTTCATGGGCGGCTATGGCGATATCTCCGGCGTGCCTGCCAACTGGACGGCGCCCAGCTATGCGGCCACGGTGGCGTCGGGCATCTTTGACACCAGCGACTTCTCGCACAAGTACCTCTACTCGACGCCCGGCAACGACGGCAAGACCTACCCTCAGATCCCGGCCTTCGACATCACCGAGAAAGTCAAGGCGGGCTATGTGCGGCTGGACTGGGGCACCGAAGTCTTCGGCCTGCCGCTGGATGGCAATGTCGGCGTGCGCTACACCCGCACCGACGTGACATCGACCGGCATCCGGACGGACCGCACCTGCAACCCGGCCACGGTGTCGAGCTGCTCGGTCCTCGTGAACAGCAACACCGTGGTGTCGCTCAGCAACAGCTACAACGACGTGCTGCCCAGCCTGAACGGCACGCTGCAGCTGCTGGGCGGCAAGCTGTTGGTCCGCGGCGGCGCTGCCAAGGTGATGGCGCGTCCGGCGATCGATCTGCTGGCGCCCAACGTCACCTGCACGACGGGCAGCGGCGACCCCGCGCGCGGCGGTGATGGCACCGACGACTGCACGGCCGGCAACCCCGACCTCAAGCCCTACCGCGCCACCAAGTACGACCTGAGCCTGGAGTACTACCCCAGCCGCGACACGCAAGTCAGCCTGGCTACCTTCCGCACCCAGATCGGCACCTATGTCCGCAAGGGCATCGTGAGCCGCGGCGTCAACTTCTACGGCGACGGCCGCCTGTTCGACGTGACCCAGGCTGTCAACGGCGAGGGGGCCAAGACGCAGGGCATCGAGCTGGCGGGCCGCACAGCGCTGTCCTTCCTGCCCGGCTGGCTGGGCAACTTCGGCGTGGATGCCAACTACACCCGCATGGCCTTCAGCTACGCCAAGGGCAACGAGCTCATCAGCCCGCTGGACAACTCGGTCCTGCCCTACCCGGGCCTGTCCAAGAACTCCTACAACCTGGGCCTGTGGTACGACGACGGCAACTTCAACGCGCGCCTGGCCTACGCCTACCGCGACAAGTACTACAGCGGCACCAACGACGTGTCCGGCAACCCGAACTTCAGCGACAAGACCGGCTACCTGGACGCCAAGATCCAGTGGAAGGCCACGACGAACTTCACGCTGGCACTGGAAGCCAAGAACCTGACCAACCAGGCCGAGCTGACCTACGCGGGCGACCTGAGCCGGCCGAACGAACTGGCCTGGTCCGGGCGCCGCTATTACGTGACGCTGGGCTACAAGCTTTGATCTCCGGGCGTGGCCTGAGTGGCCAAACCTGTTGCGCCTGATCTTCAGGTGCCCCGGCCTCGCAAGAGGCCGTTTTTTTGTGTTGCGCGCATGACCTCACTGTCCTTGATCACCCGCTGCCTGGCCTGCTGTGTCCTGCTGGTCACCGCCGCGGCGTCGCGGGCCGATGTCCGCCAGATGGAGAAGCTCGACCGAGGCGTCGTCGCGCTGTCGACCGCGACCGGCGTCTTCGTCAGTTGGCGGCTGCTGGGCACCGAGCCGGCCGGCGTGCGCTTCAACATCTACCGTGACGGCAGGCGGCTGAACGCCGAGCCGCAGGCGCTGACCAACCTGGTGGACGCGCAAGGCCGCAGCGACAGCCTCTACACCGTGCGCGCCATCGTCGATGGCCACGAGCTGCCAGCCTCCGCGGCGACCGCACCCTGGAGCCAGCCCTATCTGCGCGTGCCGCTGCAAAAGCCCGCGGGCGGCGTCACGCCCGACGGTGTGGCCTACACCTACGAGGCCAACGACGGCTCCGCGGCCGACCTGGACGGCGATGGCCAGTACGAGCTGATCGTCAAGTGGCAGCCTACCAACGCGCACGACAACTCGCACAAGGGCTACACCGGCCACACCTTCGTCGACGCCTACAAGCTCGACGGCACGCGGCTGTGGCGCATCGACCTCGGCCAGAACATCCGTGCCGGCGCCCACTACACCAGCTTCCTGGCCTACGACTTCGACGGCGACGGCAAGGCTGAGGTGATGATGAAGACGGCCGACGGCACGGTCGATGGCCAAGGCAAGGTCATTGGTGACGCCACCGTCGACTACCGCAACGCCGCCGGCTACGTGCTGGCCGGCCCCGAGTTCCTGACCGTCTTCAACGGCCGGACCGGCGCGGCCATGGCGACGACGGACTACGTGCCCGCACGCGGCGACGTGAACGCCTGGGGCGACGGCTACGGCAACCGTGTCGACCGTTTCCTGGCCGGCGTGGCCTACCTGGACGGCAGGCGCCCGAGCGCCGTGTTCTCGCGCGGCTACTACACCCGCGCCGTGCTGGCCGCCTGGGACTGGCGCGAGGGCAAGCTGAGTCAGCGCTGGATATTCGATAGCGACAGCGATGCAGCAAGCAAGCCCGCCGCAGGGCAGGGCGCCCACTGGTTTTCGGTAGCCGATGTCAACGGTGACGGCCTGGACGACATCATCTACGGTGCCGCCACCATCTCGGGCACCGGCAAGCTGCTCTACAGCACCGGCCTGTGCCACGGCGACGCGCTGCACGTCAGCGCCTTCGACCCGTTGCGCGAGGGCCAGCAGATCTTCATGGTTCACGAGAGCCCGCGCTGCTACGGTGAGCACGGCTTGGAGATGCACGACGCGGCCACCGGCAAGCTGCTGTGGAGCATGTCCGGCAGGAACTCCGACGTGGGCCGCGGCGTCTGCTTCGACATCGACCCCGCCTGGCCCGGCGCCGAATGCTGGGGCTCCGTCGGCGGCCTGATGAGCGCGGGTGGCAAGCTCATCAGCGAGCAACACCCCAACCGCTACAACTTCGCCGTCTGGTGGGACGGCGACCTGCTGCGCGAGTCGCTGGATCACGTCGGCATCGACAAGTGGAACCCCGCCACGTTCAAGTTCGAGAACCTGCTGAACGGCAGGAAGTTCGGCGCCGCGTCCAACAACGGCACCAAGGGCACCCCGGTGCTGTCGGCCGACCTGTTCGGCGATTGGCGCGAGGAAGTCGTCTGGCGCAACGAGGACAGCACCGCGCTGCTGGTCTTCTCGACCGCCATCCCGAGCGAGCATCGCCTCGTCACGCTGATGCATGACCCGCAGTACCGCGTGCAGGTGGCCGCGCAGAACGCCGGCTACAACCAGCCACCGCATACCAGCTACCACCTGGGCCACGGCATGAAGCCGCCGCGCTACCTGCCCATCACCACGCCGTGAAGCTCGCCGCCATCCTGCTCCTGCTGGCCGCGCTCGCCGGCTGCGCCACGCCCGAGCCCGCGCCGCGGCCGCTCTACCGCGACCCCGTGCTGGACGGCGCGGCCGACGTGTCGCTCGTTTTCAACCGTGGGCTGAAGCGCTGGGAGATGTTCTACACGAACCGCCGCGCCACGCTGCGCCTGGACGACCCCAAGGATGTGAGCTGGGTCCATGCCACACCCATTGGCATTGCGACGACGGACGACGGCAACCACTGGCGCGCATCGGGCGAAGCGACGTTCCCCGCCGAGTGCACCGGCACCACGCTGTGGGCGCCCGAGATCCTTGATGCGGACGGCGTCTACCACCTGTGGCTCACCATCGTGCCCGGCGTGCACAAGCGCTGGACGGGCGAGCGGCGCATCGAGCACCTGACCAGCACGGACCTGCGCGCTTGGCAATGCGCCGGCCGCGTGGAGTTGGGCTCGCCCAAGGTCATCGACGCCTCCGTGATCCGTCGCCCCGAGGGCGGCTGGCGGCTTTGGTACAAGGACGAGCAGGGAGGCAGCCAGCTCAAGTTCGCCGATAGCGCCGACCTGAAGAGCTGGACGCCGCGCGGGCCGGTGAGCTCCTTGCCCGCCGAAGGCCCCAAGGTCTTCCCTTTCGCTGGCAAGTGGTGGCTGGTGGCCGACCTGTGGAAGGGGCTGCTGGTGCTGCGCTCCGACGACGCGGAACACTGGCAGGAGCAACCCGCCCGTCTGCTGGCCGACATCGGCAGCGCGCCCACCGACCGTGCCAAGGGCCAGCACCCCGACGTGCAGGTCGTCGATGGCCGTGCTTACCTCTTCTACTTCGTGCACCAGAGCGGCGAGCCCGAGGCCAAGACGGACGACCGTTGGCATCAGCGCACCGTCATCCAGGTGGCGGAGTTGACGCTGCACGACGGCTGGTTGACGGTGGACCGGCACGCCGCGCCACCGGACCTGCGCAAGGCTTTCGGAGCCCGCTGATGCGCAAAGGGCTGCTGGCCTTGCTGTGTGTGCTGGCCGGTGTAGCGCACGCCGGGCTCATGGTCGACACGAAGGCCATGCCTGGCAGCGTGCCGCTCGACGGCGCCGTCATCATCACCGCGCCCGACGCCGACCCGCTCGAGGCCTTCGTCGCGCAAGACTTGTCTGATGACCTGAAGCGACTCGGCCTGCGCGCCAGCGTGGGCGGCAAGGGCCCGGTGCAAATCTGGGTTGGCACCGCCGGCCACCACCCCGCCATCGACGCCTCCGGCCTCGACCTGAGCCGGCTCAAGGGCTGTTGGGAGTGCTTCCAGATCGCGCTGCTGCGCAACCCAGCGCCGGGCGTGAAGGCCGCGCTCGTCATCGCCGGCGCCGACCGCCGCGGCACAGCCTACGGCGTCTACACGCTGAGCCAGGCGCTGGGGGTGTCGCCCTGGGTCTGGTGGGCCGACCTCGCGCCGCTCCGGCGCGGGCCGCTGCATATCAGCCTCGACGCGTCGCTACACGACGGTCCTGCCGTCAGATACCGCGGCCTCTTCATCAACGACGAGGACTGGGGCCTGTTCCCCTGGGCCGCGCGCACCTTCGAGCCCGAAGCCGGCACCCTCGGCCCGCGCACCTACGAGCAGGTCTTCCGCCTGCTGCTGCGGCTCAAGGCCAACACGCTGTGGCCAGCGATGCACCAGGTCTCGGGCGCCTTCAATGCCAACCCCGAGAACGCGAAGCTCGCGCAGCGCTACGGCATCGTCATGGGCTCGTCTCACGCCGAGCCGCTGCTGCGCAACAACGTGGCCGAATGGACCGCGCCGGCCGAGCAGTACAACTACGCGAGCCATCACGAACAGGTGCGCGACTACTGGGCCGAGCGGCTCAAGACCAATGGCCGCTTCGACAACCTCTACACGCTGGGCATGCGCGGCATCCACGACTCCGGCATGCAGGGCGGCGGTACGGTGGCCGACAAGCAGGCGCTGCTGAACCGGCTCATCGCCGATCAGCGCGAGCTGCTGGCCCGGCACGTCGGCGACCCGGCGCAGCTGCCCCAGGTCTTCGTGCCCTACAAGGAAGTACTGCCGCTGCTGCCGGGCCTCACGCTGCCCGAGGACGTGACCCTCGTTTGGCCCGACGACAACTTCGGCTACATCCGCCAGTTCCCCGATGCCGCCCAGGCCAGGCGCGCGGGCCGCTCGGGCATCTATTACCACCTGTCCTACCTCGGTGCGCCGCTGTCCTATCTGTGGCTCAGCACCACACCGCCCGCACTCGTGGCCGAGGAGATGGGCCGCGCCTTCGACGCCGGTGCCGACCGCGTGTGGATCGCCAACGCCGGCGACATCAAGCCCCATGAGGTCAACCTCAGCCACTGGTTCGACCTGGCCTGGAACCCCGCTGCCGTACGCGCCCAGGAGCAGGGCGCCTATCTGCACGACCTGGCGGCGCGCTTCTTCGGCGCTCCCGCCGCCGACGTCGCCGCGATCTGGGATGGCTACTACCGCCTCAACTTCGAGCGCCGGCCCGAGCATCTGCAGTTCCACCTGCCCGGCGAGCGCTTGCGCCGCAGCGGCCTTGCGCCGGCCGCCGTCAACGAGCGCCTGGGCCGCTTCGCCCGGCTGCTGGAGCGCCTGGACGCCCTGCGCCCGCGCATCCCGGCGGGTCAGCGTGATGGCTTCTTCCAACTTGTCGAGTACCCGCTGCGTGCCTCGGCGCTGGCCAACGAGCGCTTCTTCGCGCTGGAGCGCTACGCCGCCACGATGGAGCGCGACCCCGCCGGCGCTCGCCGCTTCGCCGCCCAGGCCGTGCGCGCCGACCACCGCCTCAAGGCCTTGACCGCGCGCTACAACGCCGGCCGCTGGGCGGGCATCCTGGCCGAGGAGCCTGCCGATGGCCTGTGGGCCAGCTACCGCCAGCAGGCGCCGCTGCTGCCTGCGGCGGGGCTGGGCGGCAGCGCGACCGACGCGCTGGTCGACCTTGCCCGGGCCGTGGCCGACCTCGCGCCCGTTGCCACTGCCGCCGCGTCAGCGACGCTGCCTGTGACCGCTGCGCAAGGCTGGCGCCGCATTCCCGGTCTTGGTCGCGGGGATGGCGTGCTGAGCGCCCAGCGTCCCGGCGCGACGTTGGCACTGCAAGCCCAGGCGCACACCGGCCCGAGCTGCCTGCGCGTCCATGTGCTGCCGATCTACCCCGCCGAGACCGCTGGTGGCTGGCAAGCCGAGTTGCTGGTCGATGGCCAGCCCCTGCCGCTGCACTGGCCACGTGGCACGCAGGACACGGCTTGGGCTCAGGGGGTGCTCGCCAACCGCCTAACAGCCTCGATCGCGTTGCCCGAACGTGCGGCAGGCGCGCTTCAACTGCGGTTGCGAGCCGCGCAGCGTGGCCTGATGTTCGACGGCGCAGACCTGCACGACCCACCCTGCCGCTGACCGCTCACCGTGCCGCGGACATGCTCACGGGCCGTCGCCCGTGCCTCGTTCGGCGATGGCGCGCCACAAGACCATGGTGCGCGCCGTTCGGCTGGGTGGCGCCGTCGGACGACCGGGCATCAATGCATCCATGGCCTGGATGACGCGAACCAGGAAGGGCAGCGCGAAAACCAGCGGCTGCGCCATCAGCTGCAGCGCTTCGGGCGTGCCTGCTTGGGAGTGGAACAGCTGGTGGACTGAGAACGGCAGCGTGTGCACATGCTGCGAGAGCTGCATCGTCACCGCGTCGTGCCAGTCGGCGTCCACGCCGCTCATCGCACAGCGCTGCCGTTGGCTGAGGTGAAAGGCCGGCGGATCGCCCCGGGCGAACCGGCGGCGCAGCTCCGCCTGCAACGCGGCAGGCAGGGCGGCCATGAAGGCGTGGCGCTCCAGATCCGACTGCAGGCGGCGGGCGTCCGACCGGATGTCGTCGATGGCTGGGTCCGTCGAGCCGATGTTGGCCAGGATCTTCAGGCGGCGCGTGGCGTCATGCAGCTCCCACAGCCGGATGCGGAAGCTGCGCTCCGTGTCCGACACCGCATGCCCCGCGATGTACTCGAAGGCGTCGTGGGCCTCGATGACGCAGCGCGCCACGGCGCTGAGGGAAGGCAGGTCCCACAGTTCCTGGGGCATGCCCTGTCCTGGATCGGCCGCCAGGCGGCGCAGCGCGACGCAGTGGGACAGCAGCTTGTTGAAGATCTGCTCGCCGTAGCTGGCATGTGGCGAGGGGCCGGTCAGGCCTGCGCGTGCGGCCGAAACGGCCTTGCCATGCTCCAGGATGGCATCGAATTCGCGCACTTTGGTCCGGTAGTCGCTCCAGGTGTTGATCGCTTGCAGCATGCGTGAGGTTCGTTCGTGAGCTCGCAAGGTTAGCGAAGTCTTGGCGGCCGGTATCCAAAGGGGGCTGCAGCACGCGTCCCGCGCGTCGTCGACGGCGGCGCATGGGCATGTCCGCTCAGCGAGCCAGGCGCGCCTGCACCCACCGCGCGGCCAGCACGGGCCACTGGTCGTGCGTGCCGGCCAGCCCTCGTAGCGCGAAGCCGTGCTCCGCCTGCGCAAACACATGAGCCTCGACGTCGAGCGTGTGCACCTGCGCGGCCTTGACGAGATTCAGCGCGTGGGCGATGGGCACGACGGGGTCATGCAGCGCGTAGGCCAGGAACACCGGGCAGCGTGGCAGGCCGTGGGGTTCAGTGTCGATGCCGATGGGCCAGGCGTCGTAGAAGGCCTGCTTCTCGGGCGGCGGGAAGTCGGGCTTGCCCGCAGGGAACTTGTGGCTGCGGTGGTTGGCGTTGAGGGGCGCGTAGGCGATGACGGCGCCGGCCACGTCAACGTCCGGTCGTTGGCAGGCCATCACGCCGGCCAGGTGGCCGCCGGAGGACAGGCCCACGTGCAGCAGCGGCAGCGGCGGCAGCGTGGCGAGGTGGTCCAGCGCCAGCAAGCCGTCCTGCAGCGCGATGTCGAACGGCTGGCCGTCCTGGCCTGGCAGGCGGTGCACCAGCACGTAGGCGTCCAGCCCCAGCGTGTTCAGCCACCGGGCGATCTCGACACCTTCCTTGTCGTGCATCAGCTGCAGGTAGCCGCCACCGGCGTATACGAGCGCCCGACCGCAGGCCGGCGTGGGTGAGAGGTGGGCGTGCAGTTCGGCGCGCGTCGGGCGGCGGCAGATGCGGTCGGGCGGCTCGCCGTCGAACGTGTTTGGCGTGCCGCCTGACAGAGCAATGACGGTCATCGCTTTTCGGGGCGAGGCTGGCCGAAGTCCGGCATGCCGTCGGTCGTGAAGGCCAGCGGCTGCACGCGCGTGGCGCGACCGGTGTCCTTCAGCGGGTCGCCGACGATGTCGCGGTAGTTGCGGGCATGGAAGACGTTCAGCACCTGCCCGTCCGGCTCGACGAGGAAGCTGTTGTGGCCGGGCCCGTACTGGCTGTTCTCGGGGCTGGTGCTGAACACCGGGCCGGGCGACTTGCTCCAGCTGGCCGGGTCCAGCAGGTCGGCGTTCTCGTCGGCCCACAGCAGGCCCAGACAGTACTCGGCACCAGTGCCAGCGGCCGAGTAGGTGATGAACACACGGCCGCCGTGGACGAGCATGGCGGGCGCCTCGTTGACGATGTGGCGCACCTTCTCCCAGGCGTAGTCGGGCTGGCTCAGCCGTACCTGCGGGCCCTCCAGCTCGGTCGGGCTCTTCATGCGCGACAGGAAGATGTCAGTGCTGTGGTTCTTCTTGGCTGGGTCGGTTTGCGCCCAGGCCAGGTAGCGCCTGCCGCGGTGCTCGAAGACGGTGGCGTCCAGCGTGAAGGTCTCCCACGCCGTTTTGATCTGGCCGCGCTCGGTCCACTCGCCCTGCAGCGGGTCGGCGGCAGCGTTTTCCAGCACCCAGAGGCGGATCTTCCACGGCTCCCTGGCCTCGCCGGCGCTGAAGTAGATGAACCAGTGGCCGTCGATGACGTGCAGCTCGGGCGCCCAGATGTTGCGGCTCATGACGCCTTGCTCATGGCGGCGCCAGACGACTTGGGGCTCGGCCGTGGCGAGGCCGGCGACGGAGCGCGCGCGGCGCAGTTCCAGCCGGTCGTACTCGGGCACGGTGGCCATCAGGTAGTACCAGTCGCCGTGGCGGGTGATCTGCGGGTCGGCGCGCTGGGCCACGAGCGGGTTGGGCCAGGACAGCGGTGCGGGAACCGGCGAAATTGGGGCTTGGGCTTGGGCCGGCAACGCGGGCGCCAGCAATGCGGCGGCCAGGGCTTGGCGGCGCGAGAACAGGGCGGTCAAACGGAGGTCTCCAGGCGTTGAGGCCGCCCGTCATGGCGCGCAGGGCGAGCGGCCTGACCGGCGGTGCGGGCGATTGTCAGTGTCGGCCTCTTGGTGCCCCGCCAGCCCGGCGCGCCGTTCACGGCCGCACCAGGCCGGCGGCGTGGGCAGCTTCGTCCAGCGAGTCGCCGATCAGCGCCAGGTTCTGTATGCCAGCCAGGCCCCATTGCGCGGAGTCGTTGGTGCTGATGCTGGGCTGCTCGGTCAGCGGCCGCATCACGTCCACGCCGCCGACGCGCCGCGCCACGCCGCCGCCGCGCAGTGCGCGAGACGCGAAGAACTCGCGCCAGGCTCGCAAGGCCAGCGCACGGTCCTTCTCTTGGAAGGCGGCGTAGGCCGTCATGCGCGAGCAGGTGTCGGTCAGGCTGCGTCCGCCGGGATCCTTGCCCAGCAGCGCGGCGACCTCGTTCTTAGGCGCGTTGTAGTAACGGCAGTACTCCAGCCAGGCACGGCGGTAGGCGGGCACGTCCACCAGCGTCAGCAGCTCCGAGCTGATCTCGATGACGCCGAACACGCCGTTCAGGTGGGAGATGGAGACGCTGTCGCCCGGGCCGGCGAACTTGCCGGTCCTGGCGTCGTAGGGCGCGCCGCCGGCGAACCATCGGCGCTTCATGTCGCCGATGCTCTGCATGCCGTTGACGAGCTTGTTGCGCAAGCGCGCGTCGCCCGTGCGCTCCCACTCCGTCAGCCAGGCCGCGATCCACGAGCCCCAGGTGGTGCCAAAGCCGACGCCGGGTAGCCCGGGGGTCTCTGGTGGTGCCGCCGTGCGGGCCAGCTTGCGCGAGATGTCGACCTTGGCGATGTCGGCGTCCGAGTCCAGCAACTCGCGGATCAGGTCGCCGCAGCGCTCGTCGGCCGTCAGGTAGAAGTAGATGCGCCGGTACGCGGCGTTGGAGATGCGGGGCTGCTTGGACGAGTCCGACCAATGCTGCACGCCGTGGCGTGTGCCGAAGCCCTTGAGCTCGCCGAGGTGGTAGACGTCCACCTCGCCGGTGTGGCGCGTCATGGCCTCGGCCAGCTTGAAGACGTCGGCGCGGCCGGTGCGCAGGTAGCTCATCCACAGCCACAGGTCGGTCGACAACTCCGAGTTGTCCCAGGCGTAGCCGCCGATGTCGTAGCGCCACATGTGGCGGTCGACGTCGTAGGTGTGCATGACGTCGCCGTAGTTCCAGAAGCCGTACCAGCGGTGCTGCTCCACCTCCCTGACGTACTGGTCGAGCTGTACCGCCAGGCGCTCCTCGATCAACTGGCGGGCCGGCGTGCGCGTGTCGACCGGGTCCCAGTCGCCGAACACGCCGGCTGCGTGCAGGCGCTGCGGCGCGAGCACCGGTCGGGCCGGGTTGGCGACCTGCTCGGCCATGTCCGAGAACGCCTGATGCGATGGCGTGGCGGCCAGCACCCACAGCTGCAGCTCGGACGTGCGGGCCACGCCGACCGACGAGTCCCAGCCTGGCTCGTAGTCCTCGTAGGTGATGTTGAGGCCTTCGATCTGCTTTTCGTGCGTGTCCATGTCGCCGGGCGAGCGGTACGAGCGCATGTCCATGGCAGGCGCCGAGGGCGAGTACAACCACGCAGTCACGTCGGCGAGTTCGCTGGCCGCGCCGCGCACATCGAGGCGCACGGGCGCGCGTTGCCAGAAGTCCTTGAAGCCCAGTGCCACGCCCCCGGAGGCGCCGCCCGCATAGACCAAGCCCTTGCTGCGGCTGCCGCCGTTGGCGGCGATCCAGGCCTGGCCAGGCTGGGTGCGCTTGCTGAGAGTGAAGCCGTCCGCGTTGGCCTGCGACAGCGAGAAGTCGCTCCACTCGGGAATCCACTTCAGGCCGTCCTGCACGGCCTTGGCCATGCCCGCCAGAGGCGGCAGCGCCTGGCCGGCGACCTGTGCGTCCTTGTAGGGCTGCCCGGGGTCGCGGCGCAGGCCGGTAACGGGCCGCACGGCCTCGCCCCACACGCCCACGCCTTCGCCCGAAAAGCGCACGTGGCGGTCGTGCGTCGCGTTGGTCATGGTCACCTGGGCCGTCACGCCCAGGCCGGCGATGAAGTCCTTGGCCGGGTCGCCGTCCCAGACGAAGGTGTGGACGATGCGCACGCTCTCGGCGCCGGTGTAGAAGTACAGGCGCACGGAGAACGGCAGCCAGTCGCGGCCGTTGCCACTGTGTGTGCCGTCGAGCTTGAGCACCGCGCGCACGGGGCCTTGCTGCTCGACGGTGACGGCGGTGACACGGCTGGTGAACGACTGGCGGTCGACCTTGCCGTCCAGCTCGGGGTCGACGCCGTCCTGGCGCAGCGCGACGAGGCGCAGGTTCTTCAGCGTGACACGGCCGGCACGCGTGGCTTCGGCGATCAGTGCTTCGCCACGCGTGGGCACGGTCCACACGAGGTCGCCAGCGGTGACGACGATCTGCGCCGCCGTCTGCCTGACGGTCAACCCGCCCGCCGCGGGCTTGCCGGTCTCCAGCTTCAGCGCCCCGGCCGGCACGCCGCCCGCGAGCGCGTGGGCCGTCCATTTCAGCGAGCCGTCGGGCCAGTAGGCCAGCGGCCAGGACTGCAGCGGCTGGTTGGCGAGCTTGAAGTCCAGTGCCTGGGCGGCGGACCGCAGCTGGCCACGCGGCCAGGGCACGCCGAAGGTCGCCCCCTCGAAGCGCGCGGGCGCCTGGCCGTCGAGCCAGCGCAGCACGGTGTCGGTCACCGGTGCGGTCGTGGTGGGCAAGTTGGCCGTGGCTGCCTGTGCGGCGGGCAGGGAGGAGGCCAGCGAAGCCAGCGCCGTGGATTGCAGGAAGCCGCGGCGGGAAAACGGGGACGATGTCATGAGGGGGCTCGGTGGAGGTTTCAGTGCGGCAAGGCTTGGTAGTGGTCCGCCAGCAGGTCGAAGGCCAGCTTGCGTTGCCCCGTCTCGGAGATCAGGCCCTTGCGGTTCCAGCCGTTCTGGAACACCGGGTGTTCACGGCGCGGCGAGCGGAAGTCCTTCAGCACCCACGGCGACAGGCCCCGCAGCGTGGGCACCTTGGCGGCCATGGCGAGCGTGGCGCGGTAGTAGTCGGCCTGGTAGTCCTCGCTGAACTTGCGGCGCAACTGCGGGTCGTTGAAGCCCGCCTTAGCGTCGGCGCCGAATTCGGAGAACACGAGCGGCTTGTCCGCCGGGACGTCCCAGCGCAGCCGGGCCACGTCTGCCAGCGTGTCGTCGCCGTACCAGCCCGCGTAGGTGTTCACGGCGATGACGTCGAGTTCCTTCAGCAGCGGGTCGGCGATGCGCAGGGTGTCGCCCTTGCGCTCCACCAGCAGCGCGGCGCTGACGAGGCGGCTGGGGTCCAGCGCACGCACGGTCTCGGCGAGTGCCGTGTGAAAGCGTGTGCGGTTCTCGGCCACGGGCGTCTCGTTGCCGATGCTCCAAAGGATCAGCGCCGCGCGGTTGCGGTCGCGGTAGAGGGTCTCAGCCTGCATGCGGCGGGCCAGGGCCAGCGTGGCCGAGCTGTCCCAATCCACGGTCCAGTAGACGGGGATCTCGCTCCATACCAGCAGGCCGATCTCGTCCGCCACGCGCAGCATGGTCTCGGCGTGCGGGTAGTGCGACAGGCGCACGTAGTTGCCGTGCAGGCCGTTCTTCACCTCGCCCAGAAGCCGGCGCGCGGCGGCCTCGTCGATGAGGCGGGCGGGGTTGGCGGCTATCTCTTCCTCGTGGACGGAGATGCCTTTCAGGAAGACAGGCTGGCCGTTCAACAGGATCTCGCTGCCGCGCACGGCGATCGTGCGGAAGCCGATGCGGTCGCGCATGTGGTCGCCGCCAGCCTCGAAGTCGACGTCGTACAGCGTCGGCGCGTCGGGTGTCCAGCGCTTCAGGCTGGCCGGCGCGGCGACGTCGAAGTGGGCTTCGCCGTTGGCGTCGGTGCGGGCCGTCAGTGTGAGGTTCAGGCCTGCGATGCGCAGGCTCACCGGCTGGTCGCCGGCCTGCGGGCCGTTGAGCTGCAGGCTGCCGACGAAGCGGCCGGCGTCGGTCAGGCGCAGCGTTGCGTCATCGATGAAGGTGGCGGGCGTCTGGATGAGCTTGACCGGCCGCGTGATGCCGCCGTAGAGATCCCAGTCGGTGATCTCGCCGGGGATGGTCTGCGCGTCGTGCCTGGAGTCGACGCCGACGACGAGGCGGTTGCCGTTGGCACGCAGCGTGTCCGTCACCTCGACGACAAAGGGCGTGAAGCCGCCCTCGTGCTGCGCGATGGCCTTGCCGTTCAGGTAGACCATGGCGCGGTAGTTCACCGCCTCGAAGCGCAGGAAGCTGCGCTGGCCGGGACTGGAGGACGCTCCTGAGGCCGCATCGAAGCGGCGCTGGAACCAGATCAGGCCGTCGAAGTAGCGGAGCTCGGCGACGGCCGAATTCCAGGCGCCGGGCAGTGTCATCGCCGGGCCGCGGTCGAGGTCGAACTCGAAGAAGGCGGGACCGGTCTTGGCCTCCTCGGCCGCTACGTCTACGTCGCGGAAGCGCTGCATGCGCGACTTGGCGACCCAGCCGTTGATGTCGGTCAGGCCGGTCCGGTAGAGGTCCTTGGAATAGGTCCAGCTGCCGCCCAGGTCCTGCACGGCTGGGCGGGCCGTCAGCAGCAGCGGCGGGCGCAGCGAGTCGGCGGCCGAGGCGGTGCCGGCGACGAGGGCCAGCAGCGCGATCAATTTGCGGATCATGGTTGCACCTCGATCACGAGCACGGATTTAGCCGGCAGCGTCAGCGCCAGCTTGCCGCTCCTGGCCTCGGCCTTGAAGGGCTGCGGCTTGATTCGATCCGGCGCGTCGAAGCCGTTCTCGGCGTCCATCGTCGCGGCGGTGAGCAACTGGCCGGCGACGGCGCGCACGTCCTTGCCGCCCACGGCGAGCTGCAACGGCAGCGCCACGTTCGGGTTGGTGTTGGCCAGGCTCAACAGCAGCGTGCCGTCGGGCGACCTGGCCGCGCTCGCGCTGACAGCGGGGATGCTGTACTTACCCAGCGTGTAGTCGGGCACGCCGGCCAGATGCACGGGCAGCGACGTCGCATCCATGAAGGGCAGGTGCATCGCGAACGCGTGGTAACTGGGTGTCAGCAGAATGCGCCCCTTGTCGGTGATGACCATGGCCTGCAGCACGTTGACCATCTGCGCGATGTTGGCCATCTTCACGCGCTCCGCGTGGCGATGGAACACATGGAAGTGCAGCGCAGCCAGCATGGCGTCGCGCAGCGTGTTGCGCTGGACGAGAAAGCCGGGATCGGTGCCGGGCTCAGCGTCGTACCAACTGCCCCATTCGTCGAAGTAGATGGCGACCTTCTTGGCCGGGTCGTTGCGGTCCAGGATCTCGCGGTGCCTGGCGAGGTAGCCGTCGATGGTCTGCGGCACGGCCAGCGTGGAGATCCACTCGGCCTCGGGGAAGCCAACGGCGCTCCCCTTCTTCTTCCAGTCGCGCGTGGGCAGCGAGTACTGGTGGTGGGTGACGGCGTCCATGCGGCCCTTGATCTCGGCGCTCAGCGTCTCGACCCAGTCCAGCGCCAGCTCCTGGCCGCCGCTGGCGACGAGCTTGGGCCGGTTGCCGCGCGGCGCCTTGGCGAAGGTGGACCATTGCTTGTAGAAGTCGACGTAGTAGCTTGGCTTCATGTTGCCGCCGCAGCCCCAGCTCTCATTGCCGATGCCCCAGTAGTTGACCTTCCAGGGCTTGTCGCGGCCGTTGGCGCGGCGCTCGCGGGCGAGCGCGGTGTCCCCCTCGGCCGTCAAATACTCCAGCCACTGGGCCATCTCCTGCACCGTGCCGGAGCCGAGGTTGGCATTGATGTAGACCTCGCTGCCGAGCTGTTCGGCCAGGTCCATGAACTCGTGCGTGCCGACGGCGTTGGGCTCGATGACGCCGCCCCAGCTGGTGTTGACGCGCGGCGGGCGTTGCGCCTGCGGGCCGATGCCGTCGCGCCAGTGGTACTCGTCGGCGAAGCAGCCGCCGGGCCAGCGCACGACGGGTACCTTGATGGCTTTCAGCGTACCCACCACATCGCTGCGCCAGCCGCGCACGTTGGGGATCTTGCTGTCAGGGCCGACCCAGAGTCCTTCGTAGATGCCAGCCCCCAGGTGCTCGGCGAACTGGCCGTAGAGCTGGCGGGCGATGACCGCGCCGGGCTTGTCGGCCTGGATGTCGACCCTGACCGGCTCCGCCGTCTGGGCGGTGGACGCAGCGAAGGCGAGGGAGAGCAGCAGCTGTTTCATCGGCATTGGAAGACCTGG
Organism: Burkholderiales bacterium; assembly: GCA_016195825.1. GTDB lineage: Bacteria > Pseudomonadota > Gammaproteobacteria > Burkholderiales > Burkholderiaceae_C > Pelomonas. The sequence continues at coordinate 28,154 of JACPYV010000108.1, forward strand.
AAGTCGCGGATCTGCAGGCGGCTGGCGGTGGTGCGCAGTGCGAAGTAGCCCTGCAGGCGGGGATTGGCGTCGGCGCGGGTAAAGACTTCGTTGCTGTCGGCACGCCAGCGCAGGTGAACGGGATCGGCGGCCGTGGGTTGACGCGAAATAATCTCGATGCTGAGCGGTTGCGCCAGCCTCAGCCGCGTGTCGCGCGTCATCGGCTGTTCACCCGGCTCAGCGCTCGCGGCATCGGCAAAGCCGGCCAGCAGGCGGCGCTGTCTGCCGTCGTACAGGCGCAGCCGCGTCGTCGTGTTGGCGTTGGCGCCAAAGCCGACGTAGTAGGTGGGCAAGGTGTCGTAGCCGGCGAACTTGCCGCTGCGCGGGTAGGGCTCGCTGCCGTCGGCTTCGAGGGCATTCCAGAATACGTTCAGGTCGGAGATGCGGCCGGCATGCGGGCCCGCGCTGGCCGGGGCGGGCAACGCGACGGCGGTGAATCGGATGGCGTAGTCGCCGGCTAGTGGCTCGCGCCACCACAAGGACAGGCCGGCAGGCGTGGCGATGTCCAGCACACCGCCCGCGGCGGTGACGACGGTACGCTCGTCCTCGGCCTCCAGCCGCCAGCGCGCGAGGCCGGCGCGGAAGTCGTCAACGGCGACCGGTTCCAGATTGCGTGGGGCCTCGCACCAGTGCGCCGCGGCAAGCAGCGGCAGGCTGAGGATCAACCCGCAAAGTGGAAGACGGAGGGCAGGGCCCATTGGCGCGGTTTGTTGTCGGGTTCCACTTCCATCAGCGGGGCCATGTAGTCCCACCAGCGGCGCATGACGGGTTGCAAGGGCAGCTCGTCGATCGGATGGCCAGGCTTGAGTTTGAGCACCGCGAACAGGCTCAGCGTGCTTTCGTCCAGGAAGATGGAGTAGTCGTGGATGCCGGCGCCGCGGAGCGCCTCGGCCAGCTCGGGCCACAGCTCGTCGTGGCGCTTCTTGTACTCGGCCACCACGCCGGGTTTGAGCTGCATCTTGAAGGCGCGAATCTCGTCGCTCATGGGTCTTGTCTCCAGGGATCGGTGTCAGAGGACGTCTTGCTCGGCCATGGGCCGTGCCGACACGTCGCGGCGGCGCTGCGCGGCGTCCTCTCGCCAGTGTGCGTCGGCCAGGCCGGCGAGGGCGCTGCCCGGGCCCACGGCGATGGGCTCGCCGAGGTGCAGCTTGCAGTCGTCGTCGAAGCGCCAGCCCAGCACGTCGAGCACATGGCCGCCGCGTTTTGCGTGCAGGTCCAGGCCGCTGAAGTGGAAGTGGCGCAGCGGCGCCTGCGCGTCGGCGTCCACCTCGAAGGCGACGTCGGCGCCGCGGGCGGTGAGCCGTTGGACGTGGACGCCGCTCACCTGCGTGCGGCCCCGCTCGGGTGGCACCGGCGCGGCCAGCGCCAGCCAGTGCGCCGGTGCGTTGGCCAGATCGGCGTCGGGGATGTGGGCGCGGCTGTAGGCGGGGTTCCAGTTCATCGTCGCGCGCATCGCGACCGGCACGTCGTGCAGGCTCAGGTCGGCGATGGACACGCCGTCAATGAAACCGCCGCGCGTGGGGGCGGACTTGAACAGCAGCCCCACCGGCACCGGCGCGCGCACGGCGATGCGTTCGGCGGTGATGCGGCGAAACCCCCCGGAGGTCTCGCTGCCGAAGGTCAGGCCGGCAGCGCCCTCGCGGACGACGCAGTCGCTGATTGCGATGTCCTCGCAGGGCCGGGCTACACGCAGGCCGTCGGCGTCGCGGCCGGCCTTCAGGCACAGCGCGTCGTCGTTGACGGCGATGTCGGCGTGGCGGATGGTCACGCGGCGCGAGGAGTCGATGTCGATGCCGTCGGTGGACGGCCCGTTCGCGTCGTCGTTGTTGCGGATGGTGATGCCGTCGACGAGCACGTCCTCCGAGTAACAGAGGTGCAGCGTCCAGAAGCCTGAGCGGCGCAGCAACAGGCCCTCGCCGATATGCACGCGGGCGGACTCGAAGACCTGGATCAGCCGCGGCCGCTGGCAGTCGTAGTCCGATGCCCAGCGCAGGCCGCGAGGTTCGTATGCGGCGCGCAGCCGCCAGTAGCTGTCCCAGAAAACCTGGCCGTCGCCGTCGATGCAGCCTTCGCCGACGAGGCTCACGTCATGCTCGCCGTAGATGTTGACCAGGGCGGCCGGCCAGCGCATCTCGATGCCGGCCACGCGGGTGGGCAGCAGCGGGTAGTCGACCAGGTCGCGCGAGCCCAGCAGCGTGGCACCGCGGTCGAGCCGCAACGTCATGCCGCTCTTTAGGAAGAGGGCGCCTGTCAGGTAGACGCCGGGCGAGAGGCGCAGTGCGGTGCGCTCCAACGCCGCGGCGTCTATGGCAGCCTGAAGCGACCGCGTGTCGAGCGTGATGCCGTCACCGCGTGCGCCAAAGGCCTGGGCGTTCACGTCAGACGATGCCGCTGCCCGACGCGCCAGCCCTGGGCGGCCGCTGGACGGCGACCTGCTCGCGATAGCTGGCGGCACGGTACGCCGCCACCGGATCGATCGCACCGCCCGAGCGCAGGCGGGCCATCGCGAGGATGGGGCTGACGTCGGTGCGGAAGGCCTTCTTCAGCGCCTGGGCCGACTGCAGCGCGTCGTTGGCTTCCTGGAAGCCGGCCAGCGCCTTGCGGTCCACCAGCGCGGCCTGCACAAAGGCGCGTTGCACCTCTACCGCGCTGCTCATCAGGCTCTCGATGGGGTCGGTCACGTTGTGCGACTGATCGAGCATGTAGGCGGGCTTGAAGGCCGCGCCGTCCCGCTCGGCTGCATCGGCCAGCTCGTTGAAGACCAGGAAGAGCTGGAAGGGGTCGATCGAGCCCGAGTCCAGGTCGTCGTCGCCGTACTTGCTGTCGTTGAAGTGGAAGCCGCCGAGCTTGCCGAACTGCGCCAGGCGCGCCACGATCATCTCGATGTTGGTGTTGGGCGCGTGGTGGCCCAGGTCCACCAGGCACTTGGCCTTCTCGCCGAGCGTTTGCGCGGCGGCGAAGCTGGTGCCCCAGTCGGCGATGACGGTGCAGTAGAAGGCCGGCTCGAACAGCTTGTGCTCGATGTACATCAGCCAGTCGTCCGGCAGTGCGGCGTAGATGCCCTTGGCGCTGTCCAGGTAACGCTCCAGCGAGCCGCGCAGGTTGTGCTGGCCGGGGAAGTTGGCGCCGTCGCCCACCCACACCGTCAGGCCTTTGGAGCCCAGGGTCTTGCCGAGTTCGATGCAGTCGATGTTGTGCGCCACGGCCTGCTCGCGGGCGGCTGCGCTCTGCGCGGTCAGGCTGCCGTACTTGTAGGTGTGGGCCTGGCCGGCCTGGTCCTGGAAGGTGTTGGAGTTCACAGCGTCGAAGGACAGGCCCAGGCTGTCGGCTTGCTGGCGCAGTGCCTTGGGGTCCGTCGGCTTGTCCCACGGGAAGTGCAGCGACACGGTGGGCGTGGCGCGCGTCAGCTGGTGGATGACGGCGCAGTCTTCCAGCTTCTCGGTCACGTCGCGCGGCTCGCCCTTGCCGGGGAAGCGCGCGAAGCGCGTGCCGCCCGTGCCCACGCCCCAGCTGGGCAGGGCGACGGCGAAGGTCTGGGCGGTGGCTGTCAGCACCTCGATGTCCACGCCGCGGCGCGACAGCATGCCGCCCAGCGCGTCGTAGTCGGCCTGCAGGCTGGCGCGCTGCGTGGCGTTGTGCTGCTCGACCTGGCCTGCGTCGATGATGGTCTTGGTCATGTTTGTCTCCTGCCCGCTGATTCTTAGCGAGTAAAGGCTGCGGCGTTGCCGGCGTCCACGTTCAGCACGTTCCCCGTGCTCTTGCCGGACTTGTCGCTGGCCATGAAGTACACCGCCTCGGCGATGTCCTCGGGCAGCACGCTGAGCTTGAGCATGCTGCGCTGACGGTAGAACTCTTCGATGTTGTCCGAGTCGATCTTGTTGGACGCGGCGCGCTCTTCCTTCCACTTGCCGTCCCAGATGCGCGAGCCGCGGATGACGGCGTCGGGGTTGACGACATTGACGCGCACGCCGATGGCGGCGCCCTCCAGCGCCACGCAGCGGGCCAGGTGGATCTCGGCCGCCTTGGCCGTGCAGTAGGCCGACGCGCCGGCCGAGGCGACCAGGCCGTTCTTGCTGGCCACGAACACCATGGCGCCGCCGATCTTCTGCTGCTTCATCAGGCGGAAGGCGCCGCGGCTGACAAGGAAGTAGCCGGTGACGAGGATGTTCTGGTTGCGGTTCCAGATCTCCAGCGTGGTGTCCTCCAGCGGCGCCGCGGAGGCGATGCCGGCGTTGGAGACCAGGATGTCCAGGCCGCCGAAGCGCAGCGCCGTGGCCGACAGCAGGGCTTCGACCTCGGCCTCGGACGTGATGTCGCCACGCACGGCCGCGACGTTGTCCTTGCCGCCGATCTTCAGTAGGTTCTGGCGGGCTTCTTCCAGCGCCTCGGCGTCGATGTCGGTCAGCATCACGCAGGCGCCTTCCTGCAGCAGTTGGCGGGCGACGGCCTGGCCGATGCCGCCTGCGCCGCCGGTGACCAGGGCCACGCGGCCGGCCAGGCTCTTGGGCTTGGGCATGCGTTGCAGCTTGGCTTCTTCGAGCAGCCAGTACTCGATGTCGAAGGCCTCCTGCTCGGGCAAGCCCACGTAGGTGTCCACGCCGTTCGCGCCGCGCATCACGTTGATGGCGTTGATGTAGAACTCGCCGGCGATGCGGGCGGTGGCTTTGTCCTTGGCAAAGGACAGCATGCCCACGCCGGGGATCAGGTAGATGATGGGGTTGGCATCGCGCACGGCCGGGCTGTTGGGGCGCTTGCAACGCTCGTGGTAGGCGCGGTAGTCAGCGCGGTAGGCTTCCAGTGCAGCGTCCAGGCCGGCCAGCACGGCGTCGATGTCGGGGTTGGCCGGGTCGAAGTCCAGCACCAGCGGGCGGATCTTGGTGCGCAGGAAATGGTCGGGGCAGGATGTGCCTAGCGCGGCCAGCTTGGCCAGATCGTTGCTGCCGACGAACTCCAGCACCGCGGCGCTGTCGTTGAAGTCGCCCAGCTTGCGCTCGCCGGCACTGATGCGGCCGCGCAGCGCGGGCATCAGCCTGGCGGCCAGGGCCGTGCGCTGCTCGGCAGGCAGGGTGACGGTCTTGACGCCGCCGAACACCGGCTGCTTGACGTTCTCGGCCAGCCACTGTTCAGCCAGGCGGATCATTTGCAGCGTGATCTCGTAGCAGCTCTTGGCCGTGTCACCCCAGGTGAACAGGCCATGGCCTTCCAGGATGATGCCCTTGAGGTGGGGCTGCGAGGTGGCCAGTGCCTCGAGCTTCAGGCCGAGGTCGTAGCCGGGGCGCTGCCAGGGGAGCCAGCCAGCCCAGTTGGCCGCCGAAAATCACTTCTGTCAGCCGGCGGCTGTCCGCGCAGGCGGCGATGGCGATGATGGCGTCCGGGTGCATGTGGTCCACATGCGCCTTCGGGATATAGGCGTGCAGGGGCGTGTCGATACTTGCCGCGCGCGGGTTCAGATTGAACGTGCAGTGCGGCAGGTAATCCACCATCTCGTCTTCATGTTCCAGGCCGCGATACCGCTTCTTCAGCGCATTCAGCTTGTCCATGTAGAGCGTGGAAAAACCATCCAGCTTGATGGAACCCAGGTCGCCGCCCGAGCCCTTGACCCACAGCACGTCGACATCTTCACCGGTCAGGTGGTCACGCATGCTGACCTTGGCCGAGGTATTGCCACCGCCGAAATTCGTCACGCGCAGATCCGAGCCCAGTAGATTCGAGCGGTAAAGCAGCAGTTCGGGTTCGCTCAGCTTGGCCGCCACGGCATCGTCCCATTGGGAGACGATTGGAGTTTGCGCGGGGGGGTGGGAAATTGCGGTCATCGGCTTGCCTGTATTCAGTGCGTCATTCGTTCATTCCGGCCGCGTGAGGTGATCGATTCGCGGTCCGGCACCCGGCTTTTGGGGTGAAGCGGGCCGAAGTGTGGGCTCAAACATCAGCCCACGCGCAGGGCCGGTGCAGGAAATCAAAAGGATGAGCGAATGCCCGGCACAGCGCCCGATCGCTCACGAAACGCTCAAGCGCGTGAGCGTTTCCTGATTGACGCTGTCATGCGACTGACGTAATCTGCACTTGGAACAGCGTTTCACCCACGGATCAAGCGGTTCTGATCGTGGGCAAATGGTGGTTCGGCGGCCGATGCCTACGCTCACCGGCCGCAATCAGGCGCCTGGCCCCAGCCCGGCTGCCGAAGACAAGCGATGCCCGCCCCGTGATTGCCATCGAGGGCTGGGTGACATAACGACGAGACAACGGTCGCCGCCGCTTGCCGGAAGGCGCCCGATAAAGGTGACTTCATGATCAATCACAAGCGCCACAAGCGTCTGCTCAAACTGCTGGACGAGCGCGAGCATGCCAGTGTCCAGCAACTGATGGACTGGTTGTCGGCTTCGGCCGCCACGGTGCGGCGGGATATTTCCTGGCTGGCCGCGAAAAACCAGTTGACCCGCACCCGAGGCGGCGCGCAAAGGCTGGAGCAAAAGAAGAAGTCATACACGCTGAGCAGCGAGACTTTTCAAAATAATGCCCAGCAACATACTGCCGCCAAACGTGCCATTGCGCGTTATGCGACGTCAATGTGCAATAACGGCGAAACCATCATCATCAACGGCGGAACCACCACCTTCATGATGGCGGAGTTTCTCGTCGAGAAACAGCTGAAGATTCTGACGAACTCGTTCCTGATGGCTGAGCGCCTGCTCGTCACCAGCGACAACGAGATCATCCTGCCCGGCGGCAAGGTCTACCGCGAGCAAAACGTCATCCTCAGCCCGTTCGAAAACGACGTGGCCCAGCACCATTACGCGGCCAAGATGTTCATGGGCGTCTACGGCCTGTCCATCCTGGGCCTGATGGAAGCAGACCCGCTGCTCATTCAGGCCGAGAAGCGCCTGATCGGTCAGGCCGAAGAATTGATCGTGCTGGTGGACAGTTCCAAGTTCGCGCGCAAGGCCGGGCTGGTGTTGTGCGGGCTGAATCGAGTGTCTACCGTCATCACCGATACCGGCGCGTCCGACAGTGCCGTGCAACTGCTGGAGCACTACGGCGTGCGTGTCATCACCGTGGAGCCGGAAGCCGTGGACCCCCGGGTGGTGGAGGCTTCGGCGCTGAGCTCGCATGACTACGCGGCCGTGCTGGAGTCGGGCTCCTACCACCGGCATGCGGGACTGGTGTCTTGAGCGCTGACGACCCGGGCACTGTCGTCCTCGATATCGGCAAGACCAACGCCAAGCTGACCCTGATCGACGCGGCTGGCAGGACGCTGGCCGAGGCGCGCACGCCCAACACCGTGCTGCGCGACGGCCCCTACCCGCACCACGACACCGAGCGGCTGTGGCGCTGGATGCTGGGCCAGCTGCGCGAGCTGTCGACGCTCGCGCGCATCCGCGCCATCGTGCCCGTCACGCATGGCGCGACGGCGGCCTTGATCGACGACGCCGGCCTGGTGCTGCCGGTGCCCGACTATGAGCATGTGCCGGGCGACGCCACCGACGCGGCGCGCTACGACACGCTGCGGCCGGCTTTTGAAGAGAGCGGCTCGCCGCAGCTGCCGGCCGGCTTGAACCTTGGCCGTCAATTGGACTGGCTTCAGGCGCGTTTTCCCGCTGAGTTCGCGCGGGCCCGGCATGTCCTGATGTACCCGCAGTACTGGGCCTGGCGTCTGAGCGGCGTAGCGGCCAGCGAGGTCACTTCATTGGGCTGCCACACCGACCTGTGGCGGCCGCGCGTGGGCCGCTGGTCCAGCCTGGTCGAGCGCCGGGGCTGGGAGAAGCTGTTTCCGCCGCGCCGGGATGCCTGGGCCAGGCTGGGCATGCTGCGCCCCGAGCTGGCAGCCGACACTGGCCTTGCAGAAGACTGCGAGATCGTCTGCGGCATCCACGACAGCAACGCCTCGCTGCTGCGCCATCTGCTCACGCTGCAACGGAGCGGCCCGTGCACGGTGCTGTCCACCGGCACCTGGGTCATCGCCGCGGCGCTGGGGTCGGCGACCCGCCCATTGGCCGAGTCGCAGGACATGCTGGCCAACTGCAACGTCTTCGGCGACGCCGTGCCCTGCATCCGATTCATGGGTGGGCGCGAGTTCGGAGCCATTGCCGGTGAGCAGCCAGCGGCGTTTGCGGCGGAGGACGTCGAGCGGCTGATCTCTCGGCAGACGATGGCCTTGCCCTGCTTTGCGGAGACGGGCGGGCCGTTCGCGGGCCAGGTCGGCCGCGTGGATGGTGTGCTGCCACAGACCGATGCGGAGCGTGCTGCGCTGGCGACGCTGTATGTCGTGCTGATGACCGATCACTGCCTGGCGGCGCTGGGCGCCGGTGGCCGGGTCGTTGTGGAAGGTGCATTCACGGCCAACCCCTGGTTCGGGCCGCTGCTGGCCGGACTGTCGGAGGGGCGTGAGGTGACGGTGTCGGATGACAGCAGCGGCACGACGTGCGGCGCCTGGCTGCTGGATGCCTGGGGCCGCGAGC
>JACPYV010000107.1 GCA_016195825.1 Burkholderiales bacterium
CAGGCGCGCGGCCATCCAGCCGGGGCCGTTGTCGACCCAGACCAGATCGAGCAAGGCCTCGGGCGAGATGCGCAGCGAGGTGAGCACCTGGGCACGGCCGGCGGCATCGACAGGGCCGCTGCGCCTCAACGGCGGCGCTGCAAACGCGAACCGCGTACCGGCGTGCCGCACGCGCACCAGGCCGATCTCGCACTGCTGCACCACCTCGCCGGGGCGCTTGGGATCGCCGCCGCTGGCCAGCCAGGCGTGGGCGCTACCCAGCGTCGGATGGCCGGCAAAGGGCAGTTCGCCGCCGGGCGTGAAGATGCGCACGCGGTAGTCGGCCGCCGGGTCGGTGGGAGGCAGCAAAAAGGTGGTTTCGGACAGGTGGGTCCAGCGCGCGAACGTGGCCATCTCGTCGTCGGACAGGCCCGCGCCGTCGACAACGACGGCGAGCGCATTGCCCTTCAGCGGGGTGGCTGTGAAGACGTCGACTTGGACGAAACGGCGAAGTTCAGGCATCGGCGGCGGGCGGTGGTGCGGGCTGGAGATAGATCCCCGGCCGCACGACCTCCATGCCGCGGTCCGGCGTCGCCAGGGCTTTGAAGCCGTGGCGGGCGTACAGCGGGTGGGCGTCTCGCGTGAACAGCATGAAGCGGCGCAGGCCTTGCAGGTCCGGGTGAGCGAGCAGCGATTGAACCATCCAATCGGCCAGCCCCTGGCCCCTGTGGGCTTGCAGCACGTAGACGTCGCAGAGGTAGGCGAAGGTCGTGCGGTCGGTGACGACGCGAGCGAAGCCGACCTGGCCCTCCCCTTCGGCATGCAAGGCAATGCACAGCGAGTGGGCGATAGCGCGCTCGACGAGCGCGAGCGGCATGCCCTCGCACCAGTAGGCCGTCGTCAGGAAGGCGTGCGCCGCGACGGCGTCGATGTCCTCAGCGGCAAAGCCGAGGCGGTAGCGGTCCCGCGGCACGCTCAGTGGCCGCCACCCAGGTAGGCGGCCTGCACTGCCGGGTCGTTGCGCAGCTTCTCGGCCGGGCCATGCACGGCGATGCGGCCGTTCTCCAGCACGTAGCCGTAGTCGGCCACGCGCAGCGCGGCGGCGGCGAACTGTTCGACCAGCAGCATGGTCACGCCCCGGGCTTTCAGGCTTTCGATGATGCGGAAGACTTCCTCAACCAGGATAGGCGCCAGGCCCATGGACGGCTCGTCCAGCAGCACGACCTCGGGGTTGAGCATGGTCGCGCGCGCCATCGCCAGCATCTGCTGCTCGCCGCCGGACAGCGTGCCCGCCAGCTGCATGCGGCGCTCCTTCAGGCGCGGGAAGAGCTCCATCGCGCGCTCCAGGTCGCCTTCGACGTCGCCCTTAGGCCGCGCGCCCGTGTAGCGCGGGAAGGCACCCAGGCGCAGGTTGTCGGTGACGGTCATGGTCGCAAACACGCGCCGGCCTTCGGGCGAGTGGGCGAGCCCCTGACGGGCGATCGTGTAGCTCTCCTGGCCGTCGATGCGCTTGCCGTTCAGCGTGATCTCGCCGCCGGTGGGTGCAATCATCCCGGAGACAGCGCGCATGGTGGTCGTCTTGCCGGCGCCGTTGGAGCCGATCAGCGTGACGACCTTGCCCTTGGGGACCTCGAGCGAGATGCCGTGCAGCACCTCGACCTTGCCGTAACCGGCTTGCAGGTTCTTGATCGCGAGCATCAGGAGCCCCCCAGATAGGCTTCGATGACCTTTTCGTTGGCCTGCACCTCGGCGGGCAGCCCCTCGGCGATCTTCTGGCCAAAGTCCAGCACCGAGACGCGGTCGCACAGGCTCATGACGACGTCCATGTGGTGTTCGATGAGGATGACGGTGACGCCGGCGCCGCGGATCTTGCGGATGATCTCCAGCAACTCCTTGATGTCAGGAGCAGTCAGACCGGCGGCGGGCTCGTCCAGCAGCAGCAGCTGCGGGTCCAGCGCCAGCGCGCGGGCGATCTCCAGCAGTCGCTGCTTGCCGTAGGGCAGGTTACGGGCCTCCTCGGACGCAAGCGCACCCAGGCCCACGAAGTCCAGCAGCGCGTGCGCACGGGCACGCTGCTCGCGCTCCTCGCGCAGGTAGCGCGGCAGGTGCAGGGCCACGTCGACGAGGTTGCTCCGGAAGCTGTGGTGCAGGCCCACCAGCACGTTCTGCAGCGCCGTCATCTCGCCGAACAGCTGCACGTTCTGGAATGTGCGGGCGATGCCCGAGAGCGCGATGTCCGAGGACGTGCGTCCGTTGACCTGCCGCCCGGCAAAGACCACCGTGCCGGCGGTCGGCTGGTAGATGCCGGTCAGCACGTTCATCATCGTGCTCTTGCCGGAGCCGTTCGGGCCGATGAGGCCGTGGATGCTGCCGCGATGCACGACCAGGTCGACATTGTTCAGTGCCTTGAGGCCGCCGAACTGCATCAGCACATTGTTGGCCTTCAGCAGCTCGCCGTCGCCCTGCGTGCTGGCACGGGTCAGCGCGGCCGCGGCCGTGCCGCCGTCGTCGCGCTCGTGCTTCATCTTCAGGTTCAGCGCGTTGCGCACGAAGCCGACGATGCCGTCCTGCAGGTAGTAGACGACGAAGAGGGTGATGAGGCCGAAGATGGACAGGCGCCAGTCGGTCATGGTCTCCAGCTTGAAGGAAACCGCGGCCAGCGCGATGCTGCCGACGACCGGGACGGCCGCCGCCTGCCGGGTCAGCTTGCCGCGCTTCAAGCCCACGGCCACCGAGGCAGCGACGATGACCGCCAGCACCACGGCACCGGTGCGGAACATCTGCAGGTCGTCCAGCAGCTTGGGCAGCATGACGATGATGGCCGCGCCCAGCAGCGCGCCGGTGCGGGTCTTGCGGCCGCCCATGATGACGGCGAGCAGGAACATCACCGTCAGCTCGAAGTTATAGGTGTTGGGGCTGATGTACTGCTCGGAGTACGCGTACAGCGACCCGGCCAGGCCGGCCAGCGCGGCTGAGATGACGAAGGCGTAGACCTTGTAGCGGTAGACCGACACGCCCATGCAGTCCGACGCGACCGGGCTGCCGCGAAGCGCCTCGAACGCACGCCCCAACTGGGAGTGCAGCACCCGGTGCACGAAGATCAGCGACGCGACAAGGCAGGCCAGCACCAGCCAGTAGTACTCCGTCTCGTCGAGCTGGTGGCCAAAGAGCGAAGGCTTGGTCAGCGTGATGCCCATCGGGCCTTCGGTCAGAAAGGTCATCTCGTTGATGAGGATCTGGATGATGGTGCCGAAGGCCAGCGTGACCATGGCCAGGTAGGGCCCCGTCACGCGCAGCGCCGGCAGCGCCAGCAGCGCGCCGAACACGGCACTGACGCCGATGGCCGCCGGCAGTGTGACCCACAGCGGCGCGCTGAGCTTGAGCACCAGCGTGCCGGCGGTGTAGGCGCCGATGCCGAATAGCCCGGCGTGACCCAGCGACACCTGGCCGGTATAGCCCACCACGATGTCCAGGCCGAACAGCACGATCGCGTAGATCATGATGGTCTCGACCAGGTGGATGTAGTACGGGTTGCCGGAGGCGAGCGGGAAGGCGGCGCAGGCGGCGATGGCCGCAGCACCCAGGATCAGTTTCTTGAAGTTCAAGGCTCAGACCTTCTTGATGGCAGTCTTGCCGAACAGACCCGCGGGCTTCACCGCCAGCACGATCAGCAGCAGCACGAGGCCGGGCACGTCCTTGTAGCCGGTCGACAGGTAAAAGCCCGTCGTCGTCTCGGCCACGCCCAGGATGATGCCGCCCAAGATGATGCCCATGCCGCTGGTCAGCCCGCCGATGATGGCCACGGCGAAGGCCTTCAGGCCCAGCACCGCGCCCATGGTGGCGCCGGTCAGCGTCAGCGGCGCGATCAGCACGCCGGCGAAGGCCGCGCTCAGCGACGACAGCGCGTACGAGAAGGTGATGACCAGGCCGGTGTTGATGCCCATCAGCTTGGCGGCGTCGCGGTCGTTGAAGGTCGCGACCACCGCCTTGCCATAGATGGACTTGCGGTTGAACACTTCGACGGCCAGCATCATGCCGATGGCGCCGACGATGACCAGGATCTCCATCGGCAGCACGTTGGCGCCGAGGAACTTCATGGGCGCCTCGGGCAGCGGCGACGGGAACTTCAGGTCGTCGCGGCCCCAGACGTTCTCGGCCACGTTCTTGAAAATGATGCCCAGCGCGATGGTGGACATGATCCAGCCGAACTCGCTCTTGATTTTCAGCGCGGGCCGCACGCCGATGCGCTCCACCACCGCACCCTGCACGGCGCCGAACAGACAAACGATGGGGATCATCAGCCAGTAGTTGACGCCGAACCCGACCAGGCTCAAGCCCACCAGGGCGCCGAGCATCAGCGCATCGCCCTGGCCGAAGTTGAGGGTGTCACTGGTCGCGAAGGTCAACTGGTAGCCGAAGGCGATGACGGCGTAGATCATGCCCAGCGCAATGCCGCTGAACACGAGCTGGGTCAGGATTTGCATGTCACTCTCGCACGTGGTGCATTGCCGAGCGACTGCCGTGGAACCGGCTTTGCCGGGCCACTGGCAGTGCCCCCTGGGGGCCCGGCGAAGCCGGTACGGGGGGTCTCAATCACTGGCGCTTTTTCTGTTCGATGGCGCCCTTGGCGTTCACATCCTTGACGCGCACCTCGGAGGCCTTCTTGAGGTCCTCGGGGTAGGCGTACACGACGCGCTGGCCCTTGACTTCGCCGAACACCGGAATGTTGGCGGTGATGGCCTCGTGGTCGGTCTTGGAGAAGGGCTTGTTGTAGGTCGTCACGACGCCGTCGACAGGCGTCTTCAGGTCCTCCAGCGCCGCCTTGATCTTGGGGCCGTCGGTGGCGCCGGCCTGCTTGATGGCCGCGGCCAGCAGGTAGATGGAGTCGTAGCCCTGGGCCGCGGACACCGGCGAGTCGATACGCGAGTTCTTCGGGTTGAAGGTCTTCAGGTAATTGATGATGAAGCTCTGGCGCTTCGGGGTCGTGGGCTCCTGGATGAAGGTCTGCGGCATGCGCGCGCCTTCGCCGCCGGGGCCGGCGTTGTCGATGTAGTTGGCCATGGACAGCGTCCACGAGCCGATCATCGGCACCTTCCAGCCCAGCTTGGTCATGCCGTTGGCGATCTGCGCCAGCTCAGGGCCGATGCCGTAGGTCAGCACGGCTTCGGCGCCGGCTTCCTTGGCCTTCAGCAGCTGGGCCGTCATGTCGACGTCCTTGATGTTGAACTTCTCGACCGCCACCGGCGTGATGCCCTTGAGCTTGAGCGCGGCCTCCAGGTCGGCGCGGCCCAGCTGACCGTAGTTCGTCGAGTCGGCCAGGATGGCAACCTTCTTGAAGCCGCGGCGGGTCACGGCCTCTTCCACGATCATCGGCGCCTGGATGGAGTCGTGCGCGGCGTTGCGGAAGATGTAGTTGTCGGGCTGGTCCTTGAACTGCAGCGTGACGGCCGAGCCGGTCGCCACGTTGTTCATGACCGGGATCTTGGCTTCCTGATAGAAGCGCTGCGAGGCCAGGGCCACGCCGGTGTTGATGTAGCCGACGGTGGCGGCGACCTTTTCCTTGTTGATGAGCTCCTGGGCGATCTGCACGCCGCGCTCGTTCTTGGCTTCGTCGTCGCGCTCGATGAGCTGCAGTTGCCGGCCCAGCACGCCGCCGGACTTGTTGATCTCGTCGGCCGCCAGCCGCACGCCGTCGCGCATGCTGACGCCCATGGACGACGAACCGCCGGTAAAGGGGCCCGCCACGCCGATCTTGATCGGATCCGCCGCCTGGGCGCCCAGGGCAAAGGCCGCTGCGGCCACCGCTGTCAGAAACTGCTTCATCGTTGCCTCGTCTGTCGTTATGCGATCCGCCCCGGCGTCTTTGCCGGGGGCCGATTGCATACGATGCCAGAGCGGCAACGGATTGGGGATATGGAAACCCGGGAGGCCGGTAAAGGCCCGGGCTTCAGCCAGGCGTCAGGCTTGGAGATTAGGGCGCAGGTTCCGCAACCACTTCCAGCGCCTCGTGCAGCAGGCGGCCCAGCTTCTCGACGCCGTCGCGGATCAGGTCCGGCGTCAGCGTGACGAACGACAGGCGCAGCGTGCGCGCATCAGGTTGGTGCGCGTAGAAGGCCGCACCCGGGACGTAGGCGATGCCCGCCTCCACGGCCCGAGGCAGCAGGGCCATCGCGTCCAGGCCTTCGGGCAGGCGGATCCAGAAGAACATGCCGCCCTGGGGAGATAGGTAGTCACAGCCTGCGGGCAGCTGCTCGCGCAGCGCCTCGGCCATCGCATCGCGGTTGGCTTTGTAGCGGGCGCGGATGGACGGAATATGGCGGTCCAGGAAGCCGTCACGGATGACCTCGTGGACGACGCGCTGGTTGAAGCCGGGCGTGTGCAGGTCGGCCGCCTGCTTGGCCTGCAGCAGCTTGGGGTAGAGCTCCGGCGGCGCGATCAGGTAGCCCAGCCGGAAGCCCGGCGTCAGCACCTTGGAAAACGATCCCAGGTAAAGCGAACCCTCGGGCCACAGGCTGGACAGCGCATTGGGCGGCGGCTCGTCGAACCAGAGGTCGCCGTAGGGGTTGTCCTCCACGATGGGCACGCCTGCGCGGCGCGAGGCCTCGACGACCTCGGCGCGGCGCTGGGCGCCCATCACC
The DNA here is from genome assembly GCA_016195825.1 of Burkholderiales bacterium. Taxonomy (GTDB): domain Bacteria; phylum Pseudomonadota; class Gammaproteobacteria; order Burkholderiales; family Burkholderiaceae_C; genus Pelomonas. The sequence continues at coordinate 6,618 of JACPYV010000107.1, forward strand.
CGGCCGGTGGGGTTCTGGTAGTTGGGCAGCAGGTAGCTGAAGCGCGTTCCCGGCGCGTCGTGCGGCAGCGCGGCAATCGCCTCAGGGCGGGGGCCCTGGTCGTCGCTGGCCAGGCTGGCGAAGATGGGCTCGAAGGGCGTGAAGGCCTGCAACGCGCCCAGGTAGGTCGGCGTCTCGACCGCCACCGGTGCGCCGGCGTCGCACAGGATCTTGCCGACCAGGTCCAGGCCCTGCTGGGAGCCGCTGGTGACCAGCACCTGGTCGGGCGAGACCGTCATGCCCAGCGTCGCGACGCGCGCAGCCACCCACTCGCGCAGCGGGGCATAGCCCTCGCTGGCTGCGTACTGCAAGGCCTCGCGCGGCGCCTGCGTCAGCACGCGGTCGCAGGCGGCCTTTAGCGCGTCGACAGGGAAGGTATCCGCGCTCGGCAGGCCGCCGGCCATGGACAGGATGCCCGGCTTCTCGGTGACCTTGAGGATCTCGCGGATGATGGACGGGTTCATCCGCGCGGCGCGGCGGGCTTGGGTCCAGACGGTGCTCATGATGACGTTACATGGGATTTCAAAGGGGTCAGCCTAGCATCCAGTCGACGGCGGCACGGGCCTGCAAGTCGGTGGAGTCGAACAGCGGCAGGGCGGCGTCGGAGCCTGCCGGCAGCAGCAGGCCCAGTTCGGTGCAGCCCAGGATGGCCGCCTGCGCACCGCGCCCGGCCAGCGCCGCGACCTGGGTTCGCAGGACCTCGCGGGAGGCCGGCTCGAAGCGGCCGCGGCACAGCTCCTCGTAGATGAGGCGATGCACTTCCACACGCCCCGCCTCGTCGGGCGTGACGACGTCGATGTCGAAGCGCGTCTTCATGCGCTCCCGGTAGAAGCCCTGCTCCATCGTGAAGCGCGTGGCCAGCAAGCCGGCGCGCTTCACGCCGGCGGCGCGCAAGGCCTCGGCGGTCGCGTCGACGATGTGCAGCACCGGCGGGCCGGCAGCGCGCTCGACCTCGGTGGCCACGAGGTGCATGGTGTTGGTGGCGATCAGCAGCGCCTCGGCGCCGGCACGTTTAAGACCGGCACCTGCCGAACCGAGCACCGTCGCCGCCCCAGCCCAGTCGCCGGCCGACTGCATCGCCGCGATGGGCGCGAAGTCGACGCTGTGCAGCAACAGCTGCGCGCTGTGCAGGCCACCCAGGCGAGCCGCCACGCCGCGGTTGATCAGCGCGTAAAGGTGCTGGGTCGATTCCCAGCTCATGCCGCCCAGGATGCCCAGCGTCCTCATGCGCCGGCCACCGCCAGGCGCCAGCCCGGGGCGGGCCGCGCCGCCCGGCGCTGCGTCGCGGGCTGCAGCAGCTGGAACTCCGCCTCGGGCCAGGCCTCGACCACCACCTCTTGGCCGGTCGCCAGCGTCAGCCCCTCGCCGGCCTGCAGCCAGTGGTCGTCTGTGCCGCCGGTGACCGTCAGCCACAGCCGGCCGCGGGTCACGACGAGGCGGCGCGGCCCGCGCGCAGTGGCCAGGGTCAGCGCCTGCCGAGGCGTCAGCCGGGTCGTGAATCTGTCGTTCATGGTTTGTCTCCTAGTTCACCGGTTGCCGCTTGCCCAGCCACACGACCGCGATGACGGCGGCGGCGAAGACGACGGTCATCGCGTCCAGCCGCTCGCCCAGCAAGGGCACAGCGAACAGCATGGACAGGAAGGGCTGCAGCACCTGCACCTGGCTGACGCGCATCGTGCCGCCCAGCGCCAGGCCGCGGTACCAGGCGAAGAAACCTATCCACATCGAGAACAGCGACACGTAGGCAAAGCCGGCCCACGCCGAGGCGGCCACCGGCGCAGTGGGCCGCGTCATGACGGCCAGCGGCACGGTGACGGGCAGGCTGAGGACCAACACCCAGCAGATCACCTGCTCTGCCGTCATGCCCAGCGACAGCCTGGCGCCGCTGACATAGCCCGCCGACGCGCACACCACAGCGCCCAGCAGCAGGCCGTCCGCCATCTCCAGCCCACCCGCGCCGCGCCAGACCGCAAAGCCGATGACCAGCCCCAGGCCCAGCAGCGCGCAGGCCCAGAAGCCGGCGCTGGGCCGCTGGCGCAACGCCAGCGCGGCGATGACGGCCGTGGCCAGCGGCAGCACGCCGGACACGACGGCCGCATGCACGGCGTCCACATGCCGCACGGCCAGGCCCGACAGCAGCGGCCAGCCAAACACCACGCCGCCGGCCGTGAAGGCCAGCAGCCGCCATTCGCCGCCGCGCGGCCGGCGGGCGCCGGTGGCGGCCAGATAGGCCAGCGACAACAACCCGGCGACGACGGCCCGCCCGAAGGCGACGAAGGCCGGGTCCAGTTGCGGCGCCGCGACGCTACCGCCGGCCAGCCGCGTCATCGGAATGCTGAGCGCGAACATGACAACGCCGGCCAGCCCGAGCAGCAGGCCGCGCGTCGCATCGGACGCCGTGGTGGTGGAAATGGAAATCCCTGACATGGCCTAAGTCTAGGCAGCCGCACCAGTACAGAACCAGTACAGTCAACCAACCAGATCAAGAACCTGTACTGCCATGCCTACCGGTACACACCCGCCGCTGCTGCGCGACGCCAGCCAGCCGCTGGCCGGCCAACTGGCCGAGCGCTATGCCCACCGCATCCGCGAACGCCTGCTGCTGCCTGGCGCCCGCCTGCCCTCGGTGCGTGACTGCGCGCGCCAGCACGGCGTCAGCCCGCACACCGTCGTGGCCGCCTACGACCAGTTGCAGGCCGCCGGTCTGCTGGAGGCGCGCCGTCAGCGCGGCTTCTTCGTGCGGGAGACCCGCACCACCCTCACGCGCACCGCCCGGCCGCCGGCAACCGCCGTGCCACGCCAGGCCCCGGTGGACGCGACCGCGCTGATCCGCGGCATGTTCGAGGCCGACGCCGCGCGCTCGCCGGGACTGGGCACGCTGCCGGCCGACTGGCTGGACCCGACGCTGCTGCAGTCTGCACTGCGCCGGCTGCGCGAGGCCGACGAGGCGGCGCTGCAGGTCAGCTACGGCGACCCCAGCGGCGACGCGCGGCTGCGCGCGGCGCTGGGCCAGCGTCTGGCGGACCTGGGCATCCACGCCAGCCCGGCGCAGATCCTGACCACCAACGGCGCCACCCACGCGCTGGACCTCATCATCCGCACTCAGCTGCAACCGGGCGACGCCGTGCTTGTCGACGACCCCGGCTGGGCCATCATGTTCGCGCGGCTGACGCAGGCCGGCATCCGGCTGCTGCCCGTGCCCCGCGGCGCGCACGGGCCGGACCTGGACGTGCTCGAAGCACTGGCTGCCCAGCACGCGCCGCGCGCCTACCTGACGGTGTCGGTGCTGCACAACCCGACCGGCCACAGCATCAACCTCGCCACCGCCCACCGGCTGCTGCGGCTGGCTGACGAGCACGACTTCTTCATCGTCGAGGACGACAGCTACGGCTTC
>JACPYV010000109.1 GCA_016195825.1 Burkholderiales bacterium
CGGCGGCCGCGACGCTGTCGCCCAGGCCCAGCGTGCGCTGCATCAGCACGACGTCGAGCCAGCGGCCGAACTTCCAGCCGGCGCTCTTCAGCACACCGGTGTGCTGGAAGCCCAGTGCCGTGTGCACACCGACCGAGCCGGCGTTGGCCGCGTCGCCGATGACGGCCAGCATCTGGCGCGCACCGGCCGCTTCGCAGCGGGCCATCAGTTCGGCCAGCAGCAATCGGCCAACGCCCTGGCCCTGGGCGGCCGGCGCGAGGTAGATGGAATCCTCGACGCAGAAGCGGTAGGCCAGGCGCGGACGGAAATAGTTGGCGTAGGCATAGCCCAGCACCTCGCCGCCGCGCTCCGCCACCAGCCAGGGCAGGTTGCGGCCCAGCACTTCGGCGCGTCGGCGACCCATCTCGTCGACGCCGGGCACCTCGGTTTCAAAAGTGCCCGTGCCGTGTTGCACGGCGTAGGCATAGATGGCCTGGATGGCTTGCAGGTCGGCGTCGGTACTGGGACGGATGCGCAAAGGTGAGGGCTGGGACATATCTTGCTGGAAATGCTTCGGTTCGAGTTTATAATGCTGAGTTCTGGTGCCGGCTGCGGGGAGCTGCAGCGTATCTACGGGATCAGAGACTGCGGCAACGCCGGCGGTTAATCACCGCGAACCGATCTGCTCGCCCTGAGTGTCTCCTGGTGCGGTGATCGACAACCCATCATCACGTCATCAGTTTAGGAAACATCATGGTTGTTATTCGTCTGGCCCGCGGCGGCTCCAAGAAGCGCCCGTTCTACAACATCGTCGTTGCCAACAGCCAGCAGCGCCGTGACGGCCGCTTCATCGAGCGCGTCGGCTTCTACAACCCCGTTGCCTCTGGCGCTGCCGAGAAGCTGCGCGTTGAGCAAGACCGCGTCAGCTACTGGATCGGTGTTGGCGCCCAGCTGTCGCCCACGGTGGCACGCCTGGTCGGCGACGCGAAGACGGCTGCCGTTGCCGCCTGACCCTCGTGGTTGGCAACAAGCCTCAACAAGACGGCGCTTCGGCGCCGTCTTTTGCTTCTGACGCCGCCTCCTGGCCCGATGACCTGATCCAGGTCGGCCACATCCTGGACGCCTGGGGTGTCAAGGGCTGGTTCAAGGTGCAGGCCTATTCCAACCAGGCGGACGCGCTGTTCTCGGCCAAGCGCTGGTTCCTGAAGGGCACCGGCCCGAAGCCCGGCCAGCGGTCGCTGAAGCTGCTGTCCGTGCGTGAGCATGGCGAGGGCATCGTCGCCAGCGCGGACGGCGTTGCCGACCGCACCGGCGCCGAAGCACTGCGCGGCTTCGAGGTCTGGATCTCGCGCGCCGAGTTCCCGCGCGCCGGCGACGGCGAGTACTACTGGGTCGACCTGATCGGCCTGGATGTCGTCAACCGCGAGGGACTGGCCTTGGGGCGCGTCATCGGGCTCATCGACACGGGTCCGCATGCCGTGCTGCGCATCCTGCCCCCGGGCATTGACGAGCCGGCCAAGCCCGACCAGGAAAAGCTGATTCCCTTCGTCGCCGCTTTTGTGGATGACGTGAGCCTGGAAGCCCGGCAGATCCGCGTCGACTGGGGCGCGGATTTCTGAGATCGGCGCGATGCGCTTCGACGTCCTGACGATCTTCCCGGAGCTGTTCGCGCCGCACCTGACGCATGGCGTCACGCGGCGCGCCTTCGAGAGCGGCCAGGTCGACGTGCGCCTGTGGCCGCTGCGCGACTTTGCCGACGACAACTACCGCCGTGTTGACGATCGGCCCTACGGTGGCGGCCCCGGCATGGTCATGCTGGCCGAGCCGCTGGAGCGGGCGCTGGCCGCCGTCAAAGCCGACCGCGCCGAGGCGGCGCTGACCGTCATCCACTTCACGCCGACCGGCGCGCGCATCGACCAGCCTGTCGTGCAGCAACTCGCCACGGGCCCCGGCGCCGTGCTGCTGTGTGGCCGCTACGAGGGCATCGACCAACGCGTGCTGGACCGGCATGTGACGCTGGAGCTGAGTCTGGGCGACTTCGTGTTGTCCGGCGGCGAGCTGCCCGCGCTGGCACTGCTGGACGCGGTTGCACGACTGCAGGAGGGCGTGCTGGGCGATGCCCAGTCTCACCAGCAGGACAGCTTTTCCGAGACCAGTGACGGGCTGCTGGACTGCCCACACTACAGTCGCCCGGAACTGCTGCCCGCCACCGGCGATCAGCCCGGGCGCGCGGTGCCGGCCGTGCTGCTGTCCGGCCACCATGCCGACATCAAGCGCTGGCGCCGCGAGCGGTCGCTGGCGCTGACGGCGGCGCGCCGGCCGGAGCTCATCGTGGCGGCCCGCGGAGCGGGGCGTTTGAGCAAGGCCGACGAGGCCTTTCTGGCCAAGCTCTAGGCAAAACCCGCAGCCCACGCTACACTAGAAGGCTGTCCGATCCTCTGGCGGGTCGAGTGGCTTGTGAATGCAAGCTGCAAACATCCCGATAAATAGCGAGCCGCCAAGATCCGTAGGAGTACAGATGGACCTGATCCAAACCCTTGAGCAAGAAGAGATTGCTCGCCTGAACAAGACCATCCCGGCCTTCGCGCCTGGCGACACCGTGATCGTCAGCGTCAACGTCGTTGAAGGCAGCCGCAAGCGCGTGCAGGCTTACGAAGGCGTCGTCATCGCCCGCCGCAACCGTGGTCTGAACAGCAGCTTTATCGTGCGCAAGATCTCCAGCGGCGAAGGCGTGGAGCGTACGTTCCAGCTGTACAGCCCGCTGATCGCTTCGATCGAAGTCAAGCGCCGCGGCGACGTCCGCCGTGCCAAGCTGTACTACCTGCGCCAGCGCTCGGGCAAGTCGGCACGTATCAAGGAAAAGCTGGCCTAATTTGCCAGCTTTCCCCGGCAAGGCCGCCCGGAGCTCCGCTCCCGGCGGCTTTTTCATTGGCGCCGCCCTATGCTGATCCGATGACCCGTCCCGCCATCACCCAGCCCCAGCTCATCCCGGTCACGAGCATCGACGATCACCTGCCCGCGGTTCCCGCTTCGGCGTTGACAGCCGAGGCCATACGCGGCCGGCTGGCGACGCAGTCGACCTGGACGCCGGAATTCGCCGGCGACGGCGGGCTCTTTCCCGGCCGCGCGCCGTCGGGCGCCGCCGTCCTGATCCCGCTCGTGCAGCACGCGGCCGGCCTGAGCCTGCTGCTGACCCGCCGCACCGACCACCTGCGCGACCATGCAGGCCAGATCAGTTTTCCGGGCGGTCGTGTCGAGCCTGAGGACGACGGCCCCGTCGCGACCGCGCTGCGCGAGACCGAGGAGGAAATTGGCCTCGCGCGGACCTGCATCGACGTCATCGGCCAGTTGCCCGTCTATTCGACGGTGACGGCCTTCCAGGTCACGCCGGTTGTCGCCCTCGTCGAGCCCGGCTTCACGCTCAAGCTGGACGACTTCGAGGTGGCCGAGGCCTTCGAGGTGCCGCTGGCCTTCCTGATGAACCCTGCCCACCACCGCCACCACCGATTCGAGTTCGCCGGCACGGAGCGTCGCTTCCTGTCCATGCCGTGGCAGGGGCTGGATGTCGAGGGCAAGCCGCGCGACTACTTCATCTGGGGCGCGACGGCCGCGATGTTGCGCAACTTCTACCGTCTGCTCAGCGGCGCCTGAGCGCGCCACTATCATCCCGGCCCATGAATTTCTTCGCGGTGCTGCTGGCCCTGTTGTGTGAACAGCTCAAGCCCTTGAGGCATGGCAACCGCGTGCATCAGTCGGTCATCGGCTGGGTGCGCTGGACGGGACGCAACTTCGATGCCGGCGACGAGCATCACGCGGCCATCGTCTGGGCCATCACTGTCCTCGTGCCAGGCCTGGTCGTCACCCTGCTGTACCTGGCGCTGCGCCATTTCAGCGTTCTGCTGGCGCTGGGGCTGAACGTGCTGGTGCTCTACCTGACGCTGGGCTTCCGGCAGTTCAGCCATTACTTCACCGACATCCGCGACGCGCTAGAGCGCGGCGACGACGCGACCGCGCGCCAGTTGCTGGCCGAATGGCGGCACCTGGATGCCAGCGAGCTGCCGCGCACCGAATTGATCCGCCATGTCATCGAACATTCGCTGCTGGCAGCGCACCGCCACGTCTTCGGCGTGTTCTTCTGGTTCATCGTCTGCTCGACCATCGGCTTGGGTCCGGCCGGCGCTGTGCTCTATCGCATGGCCGAGTTCGCGGGCCGCTATTGGGCCTTCAAGAGCCGCACGCTGGACGCGCCCACCAACCCGCGGCTGCTGGCCTTGTCGCGGCAGGCCTTCACGCTCATCGACCACCTCCCTGCGCGGCTGACGGCGACGGGCTTCGCCATCGTCGGTAACTTCGAGGAAGCCGTGAACGCCTGGCGCCGCGATGCCAGCCTGTGGTTGCATCCAAATGAGGGCATCATCCTCGCCTCCGCTGCGGGCGCGGTGGGGCTGCAACTCGGCGGCGCGGCTGCTCCTGGCATCACACCGGACCGCAGCAAGACCTTTGACGCCGGCTCGGAGCCTGACGCCACCGGCGCCGCCGGCTCGACGGCGGGCGCGCCACCGCAGCTGGGCCATCTGCAGAGCGTCGTGGGTCTGGTGTGGCGCTCGGTCGTGCTGTGGATGCTGCTGCTCGCGCTCTTGACTCTGGCCAATCTCGTCGGCTGAAGTGAACGTGGGCCTCTCGCCCGGCCTGGCGCCGCGGAGCGCGGGCGAGGCCAGTCGCCCCCCCGAGGGGACGGCGATGCTTGCCGGAACGACCGTCAAGCACAGTGCCTGAGCGGGCCGGCTCGGGAGCAGCCCAGCGCTCGGCCCGCACGACCCTTGTGACTGATTTTGGAGGAATTGCATTGAATTTCCCTGACCTGCCGGCCTTGACCGAGCCTGAACTGAGCGCGCGCGTGCAGCACGCGATCGACCACAAGACCAAGCCGCTTGGCGCGCTGGGCCGCATCGAGGCGCTGGCGCTGCAGCTGGCGCTGATCCAGGGCGTGGACAGGCCCGTGCTTTCTCAGCCCCAGTTGGTGGTCTACGCGGCCGACCACGGCCTGTCTCGGCGCGGCGTATCCGCCTATCCGCGCGAGGTCACGCCGCAGATGGTGGCCAACATGCTGGCGGGCGGCGCGGCCGTGTCGGTGCTGGCGCGTCAGCAAGGCCTGGCGCTGACTATCGCCGACTGTGGCGTTGATGCACCGCTGGCCCATGGCGCCGCGGACTTGCGCATCGCGCCAGGCACCGCTGACGCGAGCGCCGGTCCGGCGATGACCGCCGAGCAGGCCGAGCGCGCGTTGCACAACGGCATGGCCCTGGTCGAGCGCCTGCCTGGCAATGCGCTGCTGCTGGGCGAAATGGGCATCGGCAACACCTCGTCGGCCAGCCTGCTGATGGCCCGCCTGGCCGACCTGCCGCTGGCCGATTGCGTCGGGCGCGGCACCGGGCTGGACGACGCCGGCGTGGCGCGCAAGCTGGCCGTGCTGGAGCAGGCGCTGGCGGTCAATGCCGCCGCGCAGACGCCGCTGTCGATCGCTGCCGCCCTGGGCGGCTTCGAGATCGTCACCATGGCCGGCAGCGTCATCGCGGCCGCAGCGCAGCGCCGCGTGGTGATCGTGGACGGCTTCATCACGACGGCCGCCGTCGCGCTGGCGGAGGCGCTGCGCCCCGGTGTGCTGGCGGCCTGCGTGTTCGCCCACCGCTCGGCCGAGGGCCCGCACGCACGCTGGCTGCAGCGGCTGGGCGCGCGCCCGCTGCTGGACCTGGACCTGCGCCTGGGTGAGGGCAGCGGTGCCGCGCTGGCCTGGCCGCTGCTGACGGCGGCCTGTGCGCTGCTGGCCGACATGGCCAGCTTCGACAGCGCCGGTGTCAGCAACCGTGAGTAGCCGGTGAGGCTGTTCCTCGTCGCGCTGCAGTTCCTGACGCGGTTGCCCGTGCGGCTGAGCCGCTTCGAGCCGGCCTGGCTGAACGACTGCGTGCGGCACTTCCCGCTGGTCGGCATGCTGGTCGGCGGCGTCGGGGCCGTGGTGCTGCTGGCTGCCGCGCAGCTCTGGCCGGCCTGGATCGCCGCCGTGCTGGCGCTGGCCGCGACGGTCGCACTGACCGGCGGTTTCCACGAGGACGGGCTGGCCGACACTTTCGACGCGCTGGGCGGTGTGGTGCCGCGCGACAAGGCCCTGGCCATCATGAAGGACTCGCGCATTGGCAGTTACGGCGCACTGGCGCTGGGGCTGTCGCTGCTGCTGCGTGCGGCGCTGCTTGCCGTGCTGGCGACGCGGCCGGCGCTGCTCGCCGCCGCGGCGCTGCTGGCCAGCCACGCCTTCGCACGCGCCGCGGCCGTGGGCGTCATGGTCAGCCTACCGTACGGCGGCGACGCCGAGCATGCCAAGGCCAAGCCGCTGGCGCTGGCCGTGGCGCCACGCAACCTGTTCATCGCGCTGGCTTGGTGCGCGCTCCTGGCACTGGCGGGCGCTGCCTGCGGCGTCTACCGGCCCAAGCTGCTGGCCGCGGTCATTGCAGCAGCCATCGCGGCGCTGCTGATGCGCCAGTGGCTGAAGGGCCGCCTGGGTGGCTACACGGGCGATGGCCTGGGCGCCACCGAGCAACTGGCTGAGATCGCCGTGCTGCTGGCCTTCACGGCCACGTTCTGACCGTGGCATTCACGATTTGGCGCCACCCCAAGCCGTTTGGTGCAGCGGGGCGCTGCATCGGCTGTCGCACCGACCTGTCCGTGGACCCGCGCAAGGCCAAGCGCCTGGCACACCGCATCCGCGCGCACGCGCGCCGGCACGGCTTGCCGCGCGATGTCGTCACGTCACCGCTTGCCCGCGCGGCTGCCGTGGGCGGCTGGTTGAAGCGCTGGGGCTTCCGGTGGCAAGTGGACGCAACATTGCGCGAGATGGACTTCGGCGCGTGGGAGGGCCGGCCATGGCGCGACCTGCCGCCGGCAGCGTTCGACCGCTGGATGACCGACTTCTGCGGCTTCGACTTCGATGGGGGCGAATCGGTGGCCGCGCTGCTGGTCCGCGCCGCTTCCTGGCGACCACCCTGCGCGCTGGCGGTGGGGCATGCCGGCTGGATCACCGCCCGGTCATGGGCCGGGCCGGAGGCGCCGACGCCGGCCACATGGCCGCCGCCGCCGCGCTACGGGGCCTTCATTTCAGAACCGTCTGCTGCATGAACAGCACGGTGGCGTAGAACTGGTAGTCCTGGTTTTCCTTCTTCTGGAAGCCATGGCCCTCGTTCTCGGCGCGTAGGTACCAGACCGGCGTGCCGCCCTCGCGCACCTTGGTGACGATCTGCTCGGCTTCGGTGTAGGGCACGCGTGGGTCGTTCTTCCCCTGCACGACGAACAGCGGCTTCTTGATGCGGGCCACGTTGGTCAGCGGCGAGATCTTCTCCAGGTGGGCCTTCATCACCGGGTCGCGCTCGTCGCCGTACTCAACGCGGCGCAGGTCGCGGCGGTAGCTCTCGGTGTTGTTCAGGAAGGTCACGAAGTGCGAGATGCCCACCACGTCGATGGCGCCCGCGATGCGGTCGGCGTAGTGGGTCGACACGGCCAGCGTCATGTAGCCGCCATAGCTGCCGCCGGTGACCAGCACGCGCGAGGCGTCAAGATCCGGCTGCGTGGCGATCCAGTCCAGCAGCGCGCCGATGTCCTTGACCGAGTCCTCCCGCTTGAAGCCGTTGTCCATGGCCAGGAAGCTCTTGCCGTAACCGCTGGAGCCGCGCACGTTGGGCTGGATCAGCGCCATGCCAAGCTCCTGCACGTAGTAGGCGTTGCGGCCCAGGAAGCCCACCTGCGCCTGCGATTCAGGGCCACCGTGGATGGCGATCAACACCGGGCGCTTGCCGGTGAACTTCGCGGGTGGCGGCGTCAGCAGGCCGGAGATGGTTGTGCCGTCGAAGCTCTGCCAGCGCACGATCTTCTGCTCGCTGAAGCCCGAGGTGTCCACCCCGGGTGCCGCCACGGCGCGCGTCCACTGCTGCAGCTTGCCGTCCGTGCCCAGCGAGTAGATCTGGCTGGGTCCCTGGGCGTTGCTGATGGAGAAGGCCAGCTCGCCGCGGGTGCGGTGGTAGACCGCCGCGCCCACGTTGCCGTTGGGCAGCGCAGCCGGGGAAGGAACTTCCCGGGCCGTCGCGGCGTCGAAGAAATGCAGCTCGTCCCGGCCGTCGACGTTGAACTGGGCCGCCAGCTTGCTGCCGTCCTCGGTCAGCGTGACGCCGCTGAGATCCCAGGGGATGTGGCCGCTGACGCGGTCGATGCGGTTGCTGGCGAGGTCCAGCTTCATCAGCTCGCGGAACTCGCCAGCGCGGTCGCTGGCGATCCACAGCGAGCGACCATCGGCAGACCATCCCGCCGGTGAGTAGGTGGCCTTGGCTTCTTGGCTGCCGGCCGCCGGCACGACCTGCCGGGTGGCGCCGCTGGCCAGGTCCATCATCCAGACCTGGGATTCATTGGCCGACAGATAGCGCGTCAGCGAGACGCTGCGCTCGTCGGGCGCCGGCCGGCTGGCGGACCAGCCGCCGCCGTCCAGCTCGGCCAGCTTGCGCCGGCCCTCGGGCTGCTCGGGGTCCATCAGCCAAAAGGTCGTCGTGATCTTGCTGCGCGTACCGCCCTGGGCCGTGCGGTCGATGGGCACGGACGAGTAGATAAGTTGGCCGCTCCTGTGCAGCCAGGTGTTGATCGCATGGCGCTCATCCGGACTAGTCAGCAGCACGGGCTGGGCGCCGGCCTGGTTCAGCGGCAGGCGGTAGATCTGCCCGACCTCGTTGCCGCCAGTTGCTCGCTCGAAAACGATGTACTTGCCGGTACGGGGCTCGTAGCTGGCGCGGGCGACGGGGTCGACGCCGTCGGTCAGCTGCTCGCCGTCGGCCAGCGGCGAGGTCACGCGGAAGATCTGCGCCGTGTTGGCGCCGGCCTTGCGGTGGCTGACCAGCATCTCGCGCTGGGTCGGGTGCCAGTCGGAGAAGGCGTGACCGCGGAAATCGTTGTAGCGGCCGATCGCATCGACCAGGCTTTGCGGAACGGCCGGAATGCCCTGAACGACGAGGTTGGCATTGGGCGCTACAACGGACGAGGTGGCTGGCGGTGTGGCACAGGCGGCCAGCAGCGTGGCGCCGAGGGCGTAAAGGGTTAGACGCATTCGGATCATGGGGGGGGCTCTCAAAAGCAAATGGGCGCTCGAAGCGCCCATTTTCGTGCCGGTCCGACTCGGGTCTAACCCGCCGTGACCAGGGTCATGCCGTCTGCTGGATGCCGGCGATCAGCCAGCCGTCACCGGCCTTGACCAAATGCCAGATCTCGTCGAAGTCCCCGGCAGCATGATCGCTGTGCTCCCTCACCAGGCCCCAGAAGCGCACGGATACGACTTGCTCGCCGTTCTCGGTCGCGACGTCGACGACGCGCGCATCCAGTTGCAGCACCTCGGTGCGTTGGGCCTGGCTGCCGCGCTCCAGCAGGTCGTGCTGGATGCTGGCGTACATCTGAGGCGTCGTGAAGCGGCGCAGGTCGGCTTGGTCACCGGCATCGTTGGCGGCCTGCAGGCGGATGAAGACCTGCTTGGCCAGCTTCTCAAAGCCGGCCGTGTCGAAATCGGCCGGCACGGTGGTGGGCGAGCCCGCGGCAGCGGCAGCGACCGGCGTGCCTGCAGGCTGGGCTTGCCAGGCAGGCTCGGCCTGTAACTGCGCGCCACCGGCAGCTGCCAGCTGCGGTTTGGGGGCTGCGAAGCGGCGCACGAGGAAGCGGACCACGAAGACCGCCACCAGGCCCAGCAGCACCATGGTCATGATGTTGGCCAGTTCCGCACCGAAGCCGAAATGGCTGGCCAGCGCGGCCAGGCCCAGGCCGGCGGCGAGACCGGCCAGTGGGCCCATCCACGAGCGCTTGGGTGCGGCAGCAGGCGCGGCCGGCGTGGCGGCCGCCTGCTTGGCTGGTGCGGCCTGCTGCGGCACCTGAGCCGGCGGCGTCTGAGGTGCGGTCTGCGTGGGCACGCTGCGCTTGATGCCGCCGCCGCCCAAGCGTTTGGCCTCGGCGTCGTGGACGGGCAGTGCGAAGGCCAGCAGCGTGGCCAGGCTGAGCGCGAGGATGCGGTTCACGGTGATTCTCCAGAGAGAGGAAACGAGTTGGCACATGGGCGCCGACTTCGAATTTTCAAGCCTCTCGGATATCGGCGACTACTGTTTTTCCGAAGTCTGACCGCAGCAAAAACTGAACGATGGCCGCCGCTGTGGCCGCCGCCGTCTGCAACTGGCCCTGGTCTTTCAGTCCCTGGAAGCGCGCCTGTTCTGGAAACCTGGCCGGGTCGGCGCCACGCAGCTGAACCTGCATGTCGGTGTCGATGACGCCGGGCGCCAGCGACACGATGCCCACGTCCGGTGCCTCCAGGGCCAGCGCGCGGCTCAGGTGGTCCAGCCCGGCCTTGACGGCGCAGTAGGCCGCGCTGCCAGCCATCGCGCGGCGGCCCAGGCCGGAGGAAATGTTCAGTATGCGCCGCGTGGGCACGCCAGCCGTCTCGGCCAGGAAGACGCGGCTCAGCAGCGTGGGAGCCTCCAGCCCGACGCGCAGCGCAGCCGACAGGTCGTCGAGTGGCGACGCGGCCAACAGGCCGGGCTCGCTGAGCAGGGCGGCGTTGTTGATCAGCGTGGCACTCTGCCAGGCCGTGTTGGCGCGCAGCCAAGCTTGCAGGCGCTCGGCGGCGGGGATGGGCTCTGCCAGGTTCAACGTCCATTGCTCGGCCTTCAGCGCCGGGTTGCTCTTGCGGGCGATGCCGACGACGGCGTTGCCGGGTGCGCTGAGCTGCTGCACGAGGGCGGCGCCCAGGCCGCGGGAACTGCCGGTGACGATGTAGAGATGCATTCAGAACTCCGAGGGCGACATGAAATGGTGGTCAGCGAGGCGAAGCTCGCTGGCATGCAGCAGCAGGCGCGGGCTGGCGGCGGCGATGTCGGGCGCCGCGTACAGCGTGTCGCCCAGGATGGCGTGGCCCAGCGCCGCCAGGTGAACGCGAAGCTGATGGGTGCGGCCGGTCAGCGGGTCAAGCGCCACGCGCGTGTAAGCGCCTTCATGGTCCAGCACGCGCCAGCGCGTCTGCGATGGCTTGCCATGCAGCAGGTCGACCTGCTGGCGAGGGCGGTTGGGCCAGTCGGCACCCAGCGGCAGGTCGATCAGGCCTTCGCCTTCGAGCCGGCCGGCGACGACGGCGACATACACCTTTCCGACGCGGCGACCGGCGAAGTCGGCGCTGAGCTCGCGCTGGGCTTGCGGGCCGCGGGCGAACAGCAGCAGGCCTGACGTGGCCTGGTCCAGCCGGTGCACGACGAGCGCGTCCGGGTAGGCCGCCTGCACACGGGCACTGGCGCAGTCGGGCTCGGTGCGGCCCGGTACGCTGAGCAGGCCGGCCGGTTTGTCGATGATGACCAGACGGTCGTCCACGTGAAGCACGCGCATCAGCGGCTCGAGACGACGATGCCCGCGGCGATCAGCGCGAAAGCCGCACCGTGGTACCAGGCCGGCGCGATGCCCAGCAGCGCCGCCGAGATGAGGGCCGCGAACACCGGCGTCAGGTTGACGAAGAAGCCCGCCACCGCCGGCCCGGCCTCGGCCACGCCCACGCCCCAGCAGCGGTAGGCGATCAACGACGGTCCAACGGCCACGTAGGCAAGGGCGGCGGCGAGCGTGGGGCTCCAGTGAATGGCGGCGGGCGCCACCACCTGCTCCGCGCCGGCGGCCACGCTGGAGAACACGACACCAAAAATCAGCTGCGACATCAGCGACTCGGCCCAGTTCCAGTCCGGCTTCTCGCCCGGCCGCAGGCCCTTCATCGGCCGCGCCAACATCCACGAGTAGACGGCCCAGGTGAAGATGGCCAGTAGCATCAGCAGATCGCCCGGCACGAAGCGCACCGCCAGCAGCGCTGCCGGGTCGCCGCGCGCGATGACCAGGGCCACGCCCAGCAGCGACAACCCGGCGCCGGCCAACTGGCGCCGGGTCGGCCTGACGCCGTGGAAGAGGGCCCCCACGCCCAGCATCCAGACCGGCATGCTGGCCGTGATGAGCGTGACGTTCAGCGGTGACGAGGTGTGCAGCGCCAGGTACTGCAGCGCGTTGTAACAACCCATGCCCAGGAAGCCCAGCCAGGCCAGGCTGCGCCAGCGCCTAAGCGCCTCGCGCGGGTCGGCCAGCAGCGGCCAGGACAGCGGCGCCAACAGCAGCAGGGCCAGCGCCCAGCGCAGCGCGTTCAAGGTCATCGGCGGGATGTCGTCGCGCACCAGCCGGCCCACCACGGCGTTGCCGGCCCACAGCAGGGGCGGTGTCGTCAGCAGCAGGGCAAGGCGTGGGGTCAGCTTCATTCGCGGCGGCGCGCTCGGCAAAGGGCTGGCACGATACCGCCTCCCAACAGGAGACGCCGCATGAATGAGAAAGCCGTGGTCATCGAAGCCCCAGGCGGGGCCGAGCAGCTGAAGCTGGTGGACGCGGAGGTCGGCGATCCCGGCCCCGGCGAGATCCGCATCCGCCACGAGGCCTGCGGGCTGAACTACATCGACGTATACCACCGCAACGGTACCTACCCGATGCCGCTGCCGGCCCGCCTGGGCATGGAGGGTGCGGGCGTCGTCGAGGCGGTGGGCGAGGGCGTCACGCACCTGAAGACGGGCGATCGCGCGGCCTACGCCAGCCAGCCGCCGGGTGCCTACGCGACCGCGCGGGTGATGCCGGCCAAGTGCGTCCTGAAGCTGCCCGACGCGATCTCCTTCGAGACCGGCGCGGCGATGATGCTCAAGGGCCTGACGGTGCAGTACCTGCTTCGCAAGACACTGCCCCAGGGTGGGCTGCAGGCCGGGGAATTCGTGCTCTTCCATGCCGCCGCCGGTGGCGTGGGCCTGATCGCCTGCCAGTGGGCCCGGGCGCTGGGCCTGCAGCTGATCGGCACGGCGGGCAGCGACGAGAAATGCCAGCTGGCGCTGGAGAACGGTGCCACGCACGTCATCAATTACCGGCGTGACGTCGATTTTGCCGCCAGGGTGCGTGAAATCACCGGTGGGCGCGGCGTGAAGGTGGTCTACGACTCGGTGGGGGCCGACACCTGGGAGGGCTCGCTCAACAGCCTTGCGCCGTTCGGCCTGCTGGCCAGCTTCGGTTCCGCCTCGGGCCCGGTGCCGCCGTTCAGCGTCGGCACGCTGGCGGCCAAGGGCTCGGTCTATGTGACGCGGCCCACGCTGTTCACCCACATCGCCAGCCACGAGAGCACGCAGGCGATGGGTGAGGATCTCTTCCAGATGGTCGCCAGCGGCCAGGTCAGCATTCGCATCGACAAGCGCTATGCGCTGGGCGATGTGGCCGAGTCGCACCGCGACCTGGAAGCGCGACGCCTCGTCGGCAGCGCCGTGCTGCTGCCCTGAATTCGGCTCAGGCGCTGCGGCGTTCGGCGGCCGGCTCGGCTTCGCAGCCGAGCAGGATCTCGAAGCTGAAGCTGGAGCCGACGCCGGGCTCGCTTTCCACGCGCACCTCACCGCCCATCAGGCCGACCAGGCGCTGCACGATGGTCAGGCCCAGGCCCGTGCCGCCGTAGCGGCGCGTGATGCTGCCGTCGGCCTGCGTGAAGGGATCGAAGATCTGGCCGATCTGGTCGCGCGTCATGCCGATGCCAGTGTCGGTCACGGCGATGCGCAGCCGCAGGCGGTCAGGGGCATCGCCCGGCTGCCTGTCGGCCCGAGCGATCTCGATGCGCACCTCGCCGTGCTCGGTGAACTTCAGCGCGTTGCCAATCAAGTTGATCAGCACCTGGCGCAGCCGCAGCGCGTCGCCGACGAACTGCTGCGGCACGCTGGGCTGCACACGCGCATGCAACTGTATGCCTTTGGCATGAGCCTGCAGCAGCAGCGGCTGCAGCGACTCGGTCAAGCAGTCGTGCAGGCAAAAGAGCTGCTCGTCGATGAGGATGCGACCGGCCTCGATCTTGGCCACGTCCAAAAGGTCGTTGATGATGGTCATCAAGCCCTTGGCCGAGTCGTGAGCCATGCCGATGAAGCGACGCTGGCGTTCGGTCAGGTCGTCGTTCTGCAGGACCAGCTCGGTCAGGCCCAGCACGCCGTTCATGGGCGTGCGGATCTCGTGGCTCATGTTGGCCAAGAAGCTGCTCTTGGCCTGGCTGGCCGCCTCGGCGGCCTCGCGAGCGGCCACCAGCGCCGCCTGGCTGGCCTTGAGGTCGGCGATGTCACGCGCGTTGAAGAGCATGACGGTGTCGCCGGTGACCGGGTCACGCATGGGCCGGGCGTCCAGCGCATGCCAGCGCGGGCCGGCCAGCGTCTGCAGCTCGACGTCCTGGCGGCAGGTGTCGCCGCGCCGCACGCGACCCAGGATGCCTTCGGCGTCCTGGGGGAGGGCGAACAGCCGGCTGAATTCGCTGCCGCCGCTGGCCGGCGGCGTGTCGCCGAAGGTCATGGCCGCGGCGGGGTTGCGCATCAGCAGCTCGCCCTTCTCCAGGCTGAAGACGGCGATGCGCACGGAGGTGTGCTGCAGCGCCTCGACGCCGCGCAGCGCTCCCAAATCGGCCCCGCCGCCCAGCGAGTCAGCCGCGAACAGCATGACCTGCCGGCGGTCCGGCGTGCGCATGCCGCGCGACACCAGCATCACCGGTGTCGGCTCGCCCTTAGGGTAGAGGGTCCACTGCTCACGCACGATCTTGCCCTGGGCATGGTCAGCCGCCGTGACGGCCAGGCGTTCGCGTACGGCATCGCCATGCTCTGAGAAGTCGCGCGACAGGAACTCCTCCGCGCTGTCTGCATGCCAGAAGCGCAGAGCCGCGGCGTTGGCCCAGAGGTTGCGCTGTTGTTCGGGGTCGAAGACCCACAGAGGGACGTCGAGCCAGTCGTAGTGGCTGAGGCTGGCGAAGTCGAGGAGCATCGGGGGGTTCAAGCGGCGCGAGATTGTCACTGCTCGTGACGGCACCCGAGCGTGAACTACTGCGCTAACGGCCGCCCGGCGAACCCAGGGCCGCCCGGTAGGCATGCCAGCTTGCATGGCCCAGCCAGGGGCCCACGACGATCAGGCCCGCGAAATATGGCAGCATGGCCAGCACGACCAGCGTGGTCAGCAGCAAACCCCAGAACAGCATGACCAGCGGCTGGGTCAGGCAGAGCTTGAGGCTGGCGAGCCCAGCGCTGATCGCGTCGGTGTCGCGGTCCAGCAGCAAGGGCATGGAGATGACGCTGACGGCGTAGATCAGCCCGGCGAAGACGGCGCCCACCAACAGATAGGCCGCGATGAAGGCGAGGTTGTCTGCACTCAGCAGCTTGGCGACCGAGCCGGCGAAGTCCGGCATGCCGTTGAAGCTGACCGCAAAGACCACCAGCGCCGCGCGGCCCCAGAGCATCTCCAGGATGAGCAGCACGAAGCCGAAGATGGCAATCTGCCGGACGTTGGCGAGCCAGGCGCCCAGCGCGTCCTCGATGGTGGGGCGTTCGCCCCGTTCCAACTTCAGGCTGACCTGGTAGAGACCCAGGCACAGCACAGGGCCGAGCAGCAGGAAGCCTGCGCACAGCGCCAGCGTGTAGATGGGTGCGTGACGGAACACCAGCAACACGGCCAGGCCCATCAGCGCGAAGCAGGCGCCGAAAAAGCCGCCGATGCCAGGCGCACGCCGCAAGTCGGCCCAGCCCAGCCTCAGCCACTGCAAGGGCGCCGAAAGGGGCAGGCGGTGCATCGCCGGGCCCAGTTCGACGGCGGGCTCGGCAACGTAGGGGATGTAGCCCGGGGCAGATTCGTCGGGGGCGTCGGACACGGCGCAGCTCATCGGCATCGACTCGATGGCCCGATGGTGACTTCAGGGCCTACGGGCTTGAAGCGGGGAAATACCAGCTTTTCGCACGGGCTGGCGTCGACGACATGGCTTTCGACGACGCGTGGCCTCCGGCCGGCCGCGGGATTGGTCGGCGGTGGCCTGCGTCCAGCTGTTGGCGTGTTTTGTCGCGCCCCTGTGGCGGTTTCGTCGCACGCCGCTCGTGGTGGAGGGCGGTCTGGGCTGGCGTTGCGGGGCATTCACGCCCTGGCTCATGACCGCTTCCACGCGGCTTCATCGCCTGCTCAGCACGACTTGGCCGTGGGGCACGTCGCATCTGCTGTGGCTGCTGGTCTTGGCCTGGCACCTGCGCACGGCCTTCACGCCGCTGTGGCGCTGCGGCTGAGGCTCAACCGCGGCGCACGCGGCGCAGTTCGTCCAGGATAAGCAGCATGGCGCCGACGGTGATGGCACTGTCGGCCACGTTGAAGGCGGGGAAATACCTGCCGCCCGCGTGAACCTGGATGAAGTCGACCACGTAGCCGTGGATGGCACGGTCGATGACATTGCCCAGGGCGCCGCCGAGGATGAGCGTCAGCGCCCAGGCGAACAGCTTCTGATGGCCGTGGCGGCGCAGCATCCAGACGATGAAGCCGGCGGCCACCAACCCCAGCCCCAGGAAGAACCAGCGCTGCCAGCCCGAGGCGCCGTGCAGGAAGCTGAACGCGGCGCCGTAGTTGTGGGCGCGCACGAGGTCGAAGAAGCCGGTGACGGGGCGCACGTCACCGAGCTGGAAGCTGCCGATGACGAGGATCTTGGTGAACTGGTCGGCCAGGATGATGAGGCCGGCGATGAGCAGCCACTGGGTGAGACTGGACGCGGCGGAGGAGCGGGAGGACATGGTCTTGAGCCGAAAGCTTGGGTCGGGCAGGGGCGCCAATGTACCCGGGCCGGGGCTTGTGGCCTGTAGGAAAGGGGCGTAGAAGCGGAACTCTCCCTTCCCGTTGGAGGATGAGTCATGCGCAAACGCATCTACTGGCTGCTGCCCGACCTGGGCAGCGCGCGGCGGACGATGGACGAATTGTTGCTCGCCCGCATCACCGAGCACCACATCCACTTCGTCGCTGCCGAGGGCGCGTCCATGGATGGCCTGCACGCGGCCAACGTGCTGCAGACCTCGGACCTGGTCGAAGCGGCGCAGTCCGGCGCGCTGATCGGCTCGGGCCTGGGTGCGGCAGGTGGCGTGGCGGCGGCACTCGCGATCAGCGCGGCCTCGCCTGCGGCCGTCGTGATCGGCCTGGCGGCCGTCGGCGCAATGCTGGGCACATGGTCGTCCAGCATGATCGGCAGCTCCACGCCCAGCCGGCGCCTGAAACGCTTCGAACAGGCCCTCGGCGAGGGTCAGTACCTGCTCATCGTCGACGTGCCGCGCACGCGCATCACGCAGATCGAGCAGTTGCTGGAACGCACCCACCCCGAAGCGCACTTCGAGGGGATGGAGCCGAACGTGCCGGCGTTTCCTTGAGCCCCTCGTCCGGCCTCAAGCCGGCTGGACACCGCTGAGTCCAGCCGGTCTTGCAGACCGCGCCGCGGCAGTGCCACAGCGCTTCGGTGGGCACATCGCATCCACTGGTGCCATGTGTCCGGCCTCACCCCCCGAGGGGACGATGTGCTTGCGGCGTTGAGCCGCAAGCGCATCGTCTGCGGGCCGGATTGGGACGCCGGTCCGCGGCGTCAGGCGACGGTGCGGGTCTCGCCCGCACCGTGCAGGTTGCTGTCACAGCGCCCGCACAACGTCGGGTGGGCCGCGATGCTTCCGACGTCAGCGCGGTAGTGCCAGCAGCGCTCGCACTTGGCGTGCGTACTGGGCGTGACCATGACGCCGAATTGCGCGGCCGATACGAGCTTGACGGCCGACGTGATGAACACGAAGCGCACGTCGTCGCCCAGGCTGGCAAGCAGGGCCTGGTCCTGCTCGTCGACCTTCAGCACAAGCTCGGCCTGCAGTGACGCGCCGACGGCGCCGGTCGTGCGCACGGCCTCGATGGCCTTGTTGACCTCGTCGCGGATCTCGTGGATGCGGTTCCACTTGGCCAGCAGATTGGCGTCGGTCTTGCCGCCGTCCGGAAACTGCCAGTAGGTCTCGGTGAAGATCGACTCGCCCTTGCCGAAGATGGCCCACGCCTCCTCGGCCGTGAAGCTGAGGAAGGGCGCCATCCAGCGCAGCATCGCGTGGGTGATCTGCCACAGCGCCGTCTGTGCCGAGCGGCGCGCCAACGACTTGGGTGCGGTGGTGTAGAGGCGGTCCTTCAGCACGTCCAGGTAGAACGCGCCAAGGTCTTCGGAGCAGTAGACCTGCAGCTTGGACACGACCGGGTGGAACTCGTAGCGCTCGAAGTGGGCGAGGATGTCCGTTTGAAGCTCCGCGGCGCGGGCCAGCGCGTAGCGGTCCACTTCAAGCAACTGCGCGTGCGAGACCGCGTCCGTCGCCGGATCGAAGTCGCTGACGTTGGCCAGCAGGAAGCGCAGCGTGTTGCGCACGCGCCGGTAGCTGTCCACCACGCGGGCGAGGATCTTGTCGTCTAGGCCGAGGTCGCCGGAGTAGTCGGTCGCGGCCGTCCACAGGCGCAGGATCTCGGCGCCGTACTTGTCCGACACGGCCTGCGGCGCAACCACATTGCCCATGGATTTGCTCATCTTGCGGCCCTGGCCGTCAACGACGAAGCCGTGGGTCAGCAGGCCCTTGTACGGCGCGCGACCGTACAGCGCGCAGGCGATCAGCAGCGACGAATGGAACCAGCCGCGGTGCTGATCATGGCCTTCCAGATACAGATCGGCTTCAGGCCCGGTCTCGTGCGCGGCGCCCTTGTGGCTGCCCTTGAGCACGTGCTCGAAGGTGGATCCGGAGTCGAACCAAACGTCCAGGATGTCCTGGCCCTTGGTGTACTGGGCAGCTTCGTCGCCCAGCCACTCGGCAGCGTCGAGCTTGGACCACGCCTCGATGCCGTTGGCCTCCACCAGCTGCGCGGCGCGCTCGATGAAGTCAAGCGTTTTTGGATGCGCCTCGCCCGTGTCCTTGTGCAGGAAGATGGGCAGCGGTACGCCCCAGCTGCGCTGGCGCGAGATGCACCAGTCGGGCCGGCCGGCGATCATGTCGTGCAGGCGGGCGCGGCCGTTCTCGGGATAAAAGCTCGTCGCCTCGATGGCGGCCAGCGCGGTTTTGCGCAGGCTGTCGGGCGCCTTGTCCGTCGTGAACAGGCCGTCGCCGTCGTCCATGCGCACGAACCACTGGGCGGCTGCGCGGTAGATCACCGGCGTCTTGTGGCGCCAGCAGTGCGGGTAGCTGTGCGTGATCTTGCTTTGCGCCATCAGGCGGCCGGCGTCCAGCAGCGCTTGCGCGATGACGGGGTTGGCCTTCCAGATGTGCTGACCGCCGAACAACGGCAGATCGGCGGCGTAGGCGCCGTTGCCCTGCACGGGGTTCAGGATGTCGTCAAACGCCAGTCCGTGCGCGACGCAGCTCTGGAAGTCGTCCAGGCCGTAGGCGGGCGCGGAGTGAACAACACCGGTGCCGTCATCGGCGGTGGCGTAATCCGCCAGGTAGACCGGGCTTTCACGGTCGTAGCCGGGGTGCACGTGCGCCAGCGGGTGCTTGAACTTCAGCAGCTCCAGCTTGCGACCCGGCACGGTGGCGACGACGCTGCCTTCCAGCTGCCAGCGCGTCAGGCACTTCTCCACCAGAGCCTCGGCGACGACGAAGAAGCCCTTGGGCGTGTCGACCAGCGCGTAGGGCAGCTCGGGGTTCAGGTTCAACGCCTGATTGGCCGGGATGGTCCAGGGCGTTGTCGTCCAGATGACGGTGAAGGCTTCCCTGGCCAGCGGTGCCACGCCGAACGCGGCGGCCAGCTTCTCGGGCTCTGCGCTCAGGAAAGCCACGTCGACGGCGGGCGACTGCTTGTCCGCGTACTCGATCTCGAATTCGGCCAGCGACGAGCCGCAGTCGAAGCACCAGTACACCGGCTTCAGGCCGCGGTAGACGAAGCCGCGCTCGAACATGCGCTTCAAAACGCGGATCTCGCCGGCCTCGTTGGCGAAGTTCATCGTCTTGTACGGGTTGTCCCACTCGCCCAGTACGCCCAGGCGCTTGAAGTCCGTGCGCTGACCGTCGATCTGCTCGGTGGCGTAGGCGCGGCTCTTGGCCTGCACCTCGTCGCGCGGCAGGCCGCGGCCGAAGTTCTTCTCGATCTGATTCTCGATGGGCAGACCGTGGCAGTCCCAGCCGGGGATGTAGGCCGCATCGAAGCCCGCCAACTGTCGGGCCTTGACGATCATGTCCTTCAGGATCTTGTTGGCGGCATGGCCGATGTGGATCTGGCCGTTGGCATACGGCGGGCCGTCGTGCAGCACGAACTTCGGGCGGCCGCAACTGGCATCGCGCAGGCGCTTGTACAGGCCTTGCTCGTCCCAGGCCTTGACCCAGCCCGGTTCGCGCTTGGGCAGGTCGCCGCGCATCGGGAAGGCCGTGTCGGGCAGGTTGAGCGTGGAGCGGTAGTCGGGTGCGTCCGGGGTGGTCATGGCATGCGGCCAGGCTGCGGGCCTGGCAATTCAGAAGCGGGGAGGGCGAAGCGAAGAGCGGCGGGGAGCCGCTTCAAATTCGGTCGCGCGTGGTCTGGCGACGCTGGGCAGCGTGGGTGGCCAAGAAGGCGCGAGCTGCCTCGGTGTCGGCGGCAATCGCGGCCGTGAGCGCATCCAGCCCGTCGTACTTGGCTTCGTCGCGAAGTTTGTGCAGCAGTTCCACGCGGGCGAGTTTACCGTAGCCCCCCTCTTGGCCGAGGGGCCATTCGAGGCAGTGGACCTCCAGCAGCACGCGGCCGGCGTCTTCCACCGTGGGCCGGCGGCCAAAACTCGCAACTCCCGGCAGCGGCCCTGAGCCGAGCCCATGCACCAGCACTGCGAAGATGCCGCTGGCGGCCGGCTTGTCGTGACCAAAGCGCAGGTTCAGCGTACGGAAGCCGTCGGCCGCGCCAGGTGCGCTTTCACCCAGCTGGCGGCCCAGTTTGCGGCCATGAGTGACGTGACCCGTGATCGCATAGGGCCGGCCCAGCAACGCGGCGGCACGCCCCATGTCGCCGGCTGCGAGTGCCTCGCGCACAGCAGAGCTGCTGACGCGCAGGCCATGCACCTCGTAGCTCATCATGCGGGCCACGTCGAAGCCGCGCGCCTGGCCGGCGGCGTCCAGCGTCGCGTAGTCGCCCTGGCGCTTGGCGCCAAAGCGGAAATCGTCACCGACCAGCACATATCTCGCGCCCAGGCCGTCGACCAGTACCTGATGGATGAAGTCCTGTGCCGGCAGCGAAGCCAGCCCTTCGTCGAATGGCAGGATGACGACCTGGTCGACGCCGCAGCGCTCCAGCTCGACCAGCTTGTCGCGCAGCGTCGCGATGCGGGCGGGTGCCAGCTCGGGCTTGCCGGCCTTGGCGGCAAAGAAGTCACGGGGGTGGGGCTCGAAGCTCAGCACGCAGGTTGGTAGGCCGCGGTGGCGGGCCTCGGACTGCAGCAGCGCCAGCATGGCCTGGTGGCCGCGGTGTACGCCGTCGAAATTCCCAATGGTCAGCGCGCAGGCGGGCGCGATGCCGGGGTGGTGAAAGCCTCTGAAAACTCGCATCGGACTCATTGTCCCTGCGCCGTCATTCGCCCCAGACCTCGGCGGGGCTGTTCACCCAACGCCACTCGCCGGGCTTCAGGTCGGCGGGAATCGTCAATGCACCGAACTGCGGCCGATGCAGGCTCTCGACCCGGTTGCCGACGGCAGCCACCATGCGCTTGACCTGGTGGTATTTGCCTTCGATCAGCGTCAGCCGCAGCAGGGTCTCGTCGACGATCTCCGCGCCCTCAGCGTGAGTGACCTCGCTGCCGGGCTTGCCTTCGGGCTCGCGCAGTTCCACGCCGGTCTTCAGTCGCTCAATCATTTCCGCGGTCAGCGGATGCTTGCAGCGCGCCTCGTAGACCTTGGGCACGTGGTGCTTGGGCGAGGTCAGCTTGTGGATCAGCGTGCCATCGTCAGTCAGCAGCAGCAGGCCAGTGGTGTCCTCGTCCAGCCTGCCGATGGGCTGCACCCCGCGCTCGCGCAGCGGCGCGGGCAGCAGGCTCAGCACGCTCGGGTGGTGCTTGGGCTTTTGCGAGCACTCGTAGCCCGCGGGCTTGTTCAGCAGCACCAGTGCCTTGTCGAAGACCGGCCACTCCTGGCCGTTGACCGTGAAGCGAAGCCCCTCGGTCTCGAACGGGGTGTCGGGTTCCTCGACGACCTCACCGTTGACGATGACCTCGCCGTGCCACACCAAGCCAGCGCACAGTCGGCGCGTTCCAAAACCCTGGCTGAACAGGATCTGCGACAGTTTCTGCTTCAAGGCTTGGCCTGGGATTTCATCGGTTGCACGTCACCGCAGTCGGCGCCCAGCCAGTGGCCTTCGCCGCTGACCCGCGTGGTTTCGGTCTTGCCCTGGCGCTGGCGCCGCATGGTGATGTCATTCGTGAAGCCGTCGTTGCCATGCAGCGTGACGGTTGCATCGCCCTCGGACGCCGGGTCGGTGCAGACGAAATGGGTCTGGATGACGCTGCCGCTGCGTTTGACGTCTTGCGTGCAGTTGCCGTGGTGGTTGACCGGCGCCATGTTGCGTTCCGCCTGCTCTTTGGTGACGCAGGTCTTGATCGTGAGGGTGCCGCCGGCCATGTTCATGCTGACGCCACGCTGCGCCATCATGTCTTCCATCATCTTGCGCCGTTCGGGCGCCATGCTTTCCATGGTCTTCTGCGCCTGGGCCATCTGGGCCTGGCGCGCCGGGTCAAGCTGGGGCGTCTGTTTGAACTCCCACAGCCCAGGCTTCATCGTCTGGGCGTGGGCCGTGCCGACCGACACGGCGATCAGCAGCAGAGCAGGGAACTTCATCGGGTGACCTCCGCAGGGGACGAGAGGGCAGCACTGAAGGCACTGCCTAAGCAAACACCCCCGCAGTGTCCTGCATCCGGGCGCTGACTTCGCCCAGGTGATGCAGCGTGTCGCCCCACTGCATCTCCATGACGGTCAGGCGCTTGAAGTAGTGGCTGCCCGCGTACTCGTCGGTGACGCCGATGCCGCCGTGCAGCTGCGTGCACTGCTGGCCGACGAAGCGCATGGCGTTGCCGAGCTGCACCTTGGCTTGGGACAACGCGCGCCGGCGCACGGCGGGCAGATCGCCCAGGCGCAGCGTGGCGAAGTAGCTCATGGAGCGGGCCAGTTCGAGTTGCATCTTCACGTCCGCGATGCGGTGCTTGAGCGCCTGGAAGCTGGAGATCACGACGCCGAATTGCTTGCGCGTGTTCATGTAGTCCACGGTCAGCGCGAGGTATTTCTCCATGACACCCACCGCTTCGGCGGCCTGGGCCGCGATGCCGATGTCGGCTGCCAACTCCAGCAGCATCAAGCCTTGGTCCGGGCCGGCGATGAGCAGGGCCGCCGCGTTGTCGAAGTGCACCTCGGCCGCGCGCGAGCCGTCGTACAGCGAGTAGGGCCGGGTGTGCACGCCGGCAGCCGCGCGCTCGACGAGGTAGAGCGCCACACCATGCGGCGCGTCGTCGGCACCGGCCACGCGGGCCGGCACGATGAAGGCGTCCGCCACGTCGCCGGCAGGCACCAGGCTCTTCACGCCGGTCAGCCGGCCGTCGACGACGCGGGTTGCAACCTGATTCAGGCGGTAGCGCGACCTGGCTTCCTGGTGGGCCAGCACGACCAGCGCTTCACCCCCGGCGATGCGCGGAAGCCAGGCGGCCTGCAGGTCTTCGGGCGCATGGCGCAGCACGGCCGGTGCAATCAGCGCAGCCTGGGCCACCGGTTCCATAACCAGGCCACGGCCCAGCTCTTCCATGACCACCATTGCCTCGACGGCGCCAAAGCCCAGGCCACCATGGGCTTCAGGCACGGCCAGCGCCGTCAGGCCCAGGCCGGCCAGTCCATCCCAAGTCGCGCGGTCGAAACCACCGGCGCGCTCGATGCGCGTGCGGCGGTCGAAGGTGTAGTCTTTCTCGACAAAACGCTGCACCGCGTCACGGAGGGCTTGTTGGTCTTCTGTGAAATAGAAATCCATCTTTTTGTCTCCCGCGGTCAGCCGAGCACCGTCTGCGCGACGATGTTGCGTTGCACTTCGTTCGAGCCGCCGTAGATCGTGGTCTTGCGGACGTTCAGGTAGTTGCCGGTCACCGGGATGGCATGCCTTGCACCGCCGATCCACGCGCCGCCCAGCCACTGGTCACCCTGCCAGCCGGCTTCCATGGCCTCGTGGATGTAGGGCAGGGCCAGCGGGCCGCCGGCCAACATCATCAGTTCGGTGTAGCGCTGCTGCAGCTCGCTGCCGCGTATCTTCAACAGGCCCGCGACGTCCAGCGGCTGCTTACCGGTGCGCTCCCCGGACAGCACGCGCAGCACCATCATCTCCAGCGCGACGACGTCGACCTCGCACAGCGCGATCTGGTCGCGAAAGCGTGTGTCGTCCATCAGGCCTTCGGCGGTGGCGATGCGCTTGAGCCGCTCCAGCTCGCGCTTGGCGCGGTTCACGTCCGCGATGTTGGTGCGCTCGTGCGAGAGCAGATGCTTGGCGTAGGTCCAGCCCTTGTTCTCTTCGCCGATCAGGTTCTCGGCCGGCACCTCGACGTTGTCAAACCAGACCTCGTTCACCTCGTGCTCGCCGTCCAGCATGATGATGGGCTTGACGCTGACGCCGGGCGACTTCATGTCGATCAGCAGGAACGAAATGCCGGTCTGCGGCTTGCCTTCGGTGGATGTGCGCACAAGGCAGAAGATCCAGTCGCCGTACTGGCCCAACGTTGTCCAGGTCTTCTGGCCGTTGACGACGTATTTGTTGCCCTGCCGTTCGGCGCGGCACTTCAGCGAGGCCAGGTCGGAGCCCGAACCCGGTTCGCTGTAGCCCTGGCTCCACCACACCTCGCCGCTCATGATGCCGGGCAGAAAGCGCTGCTGCTGCTCCGGCGTGCCGAAGGCCATGATGACCGGCGCCACCATCACCGGGCCGAACGGCACGATGCGCGGTGCGCAGGCCAGCGCGCATTCCTCTTCGAACAGATGGCGCTGCACGGCGTTCCAGCCCGGGCCGCCGAACTGCTTGGGCCAGGCCCAGCCATGCCAGCCCTTGGCGCCCAGGATCTTGGCCCAGCGCTGCAGGTCGTCCTTGTTCAGGCGCAGCGACTGGCGCACCTTGTGCGCGACATCGGCTGGCAGGTTGGCGCGCACCCAGTCGCGCACTTCGGCGCGGAAGGCCAGCTCCGCATCGGTGAAGTTGAGGTCCATGTCTCGCTGCGTTGTCGTGATGGGAATGCCGAGCTTTTAGCACGGTCGTTCGCATCCTGGCTGTCCGGCCAGGGACAGCGCTGCGAGTCGGGGGCCGAAAAGCAAAAAGGCACTCCGAAGAGTGCCTTTCTTGGCGCGGACGAGCCTGTATCAGGCTGCCAGCTTGGCCTTGCGACGGCGCAGGCCGGCAACACCCAACAGTGCAACGCTGGTCAGCGCCAGCGTGGCAGGCTC
>JACPYV010000110.1 GCA_016195825.1 Burkholderiales bacterium
GCAGGGCGCACAGGCACCAACGGTCGCCCGGTTTCAGGCCCGCGAAGCGCCAGGCCGGGCGCGGGGTGACGAGATCGTTGCCGCGGGCCAGCGAAAAGTCCAAGAATTCCTGCGTCATCCGCGCGCAAACCAGGTGGGTGCCGCGGTCCTGTGCGTCCGCGGAGCAGCAGCCGTCGCGCAGGAAGCCGGTCAAGGGGTCGAACGAACAGGCCTGTAAGGCCGTGCCCAGTACATTCACCGTCGTCATGCGCCGCGCTCCTGTTGTCCTACCTTGCATCTTGCCGGCAAAGCCAGGGCCGCGGGTGAGCGGGCCCATCGCCGAGGTTGCCGCATGAGCGACTGGACCTACACCGTCTCGGTGCGCAGTCTGTGCGAGTTCACCGCCAAGCGCGGCAGCCTGGACCGCCGCTTCACGCCCTCGGCCACGGCGCTGGAAGGACAGGCCGGCCAGATGGCCGTGCTGGCGCGCCGCTCGCCGGGCTACGAGACCGAGTTGCCGCTGGAGGGCCGGTACGGTCAGTTGCGCGTGCGCGGCCGGGCCGACGGCTACGAGGCAGACGTGAACCGGCTGGAGGAGATCAAGACCATCCGCGGCCCGGTCGAACTCATTCCGGAAAACCGCCGCGCGCTGCACTGGGCCCAGCTGGAGACCTACGGCGCGCTGATTGCCGCCGACCGTGGCCTGGCCGAGCTGGAGCTGGCCCTGGTCTACGTGGATGCCGACACGCAGAACGAGACCGTGCTGCGCGACAAGGCCACGGCCGCCGCGCTGCAAGCCGCCTTCGAGGCGCGCTGCCTGCAGTTCGAAGCCTGGGCCGCGCAGGAGGCCGAGCACCGCACGGCGCGCGACGCCGGCCTGGGCACCCTGCCCTTCCCTCTGGGCGAGCTGCGCCCCGGCCAGCGCCTGCTGGCCGAAGCCGTCTACCGTGCGGCCACCAACGGCCGCTGCCTTCTGGCCCAGGCGCCCACCGGCATCGGCAAGACGTTGGGCACGCTCTACCCGCTGCTGCGCGCCATGCCGGGGCAGCAGCTCGACAAGATCGGCTACATGACCTGCAAGGGCACCGGCCGCATCACCGCGCTGGAGGCCCTGCACGCGCTGCGAGAGGCTGCACCCACCCAGGCGTTGCGCGTGCTGACGCTGGTGGCCAAGGAGCAGGCCTGCGAGCACCCGACCAAGGCCTGCCACGGCGACGCCTGCCCGCTGGCTCACGGCTTCTACGACAAGCTGCCCGCCGCTCGCGCCGAAGCCGTGCAGCTGGGCTGGCTGGACGCCGGTGCCCAGCGCCGCGTCGCGCTGCAGCACGGCGTGTGCCCCTACTACCTGGGCCAGGAACTGCTGCGCTGGGCCGATGTGGTGGTGGGCGACGTGCACCACGCTTTCGACCCCTACGGCCAGCTCTACGGCCTGGCACAGGCGCAGGGCTGGAAGCTGGCGCTGCTGGTGGACGAGGCCCACAACCTCATCGACCGCACACGCGACATGTACAGCGCCAGCCTCAGCCTGGCGCGCGTGCGTGGGGCCGTGGCCAACGCGCCGGTCAGCCTGCGCGCGCCGCTGCGCGGGCTGGCCAAGGAACTGGCTGCGCTCGGCCGCGCGCAGACCGTGGACTACCAGCCGCTGCCCGCTGTGCCCGAAGCCCTGGCCGAGGCGCTGCAGCGCGTCATCGTCGCGCTGGGCGAGTACGTGCAAAACCACCCGCTCGAAGTCGGCCCCATGCTGGAGTTCTATTTCGAGGTGCTGGGCCTGCAGCGCCTGCTGGACCGTCTGGACACGCACTCGCTGTGCGACCTGCAACGCCGCGCCAGCGCCACGCGGCCGGTCGCGGCGGCGCCCGCCAACCTCTCGCTGCTGGACGATGGCCATGAGGACGACGGCAGCGGCGACCTGCTGCTCTCCGTGCGCAACATCGTCCCCGGCCACTTCCTGAAGGAGCGCTTCGAGGGTCTCAGCAGCGTCACGCTGTTCTCGGCGACGCTCGGTCCGCCGGACTACCCCCGCCACCTGCTGGGCTTGCCCGACGACACTGCCTGGATCGACGTACCCGCGCCCTTTCCGCCGGAGCACTTGACGGTCCAGATCGCCCACCGCCTGTCCACCCGCTACGAACACCGCCATGCGTCGCTGGACGCCCTGGTAGAGCTGATCGCGACGCAGTTCGGCCAGCACCCAGGCAACTACCTCGCCTTCTTCAGCAGCTTCGACTATCTGGACCAAGCTGCTGCACGCCTGGCACTGCGCCACCCCGACGTGCCGCAATGGAGCCAGTCCCGCGCCATGGGCGACGGCGCGCGGCGCGCCTTCCTCGACCGCTTCGTGGCGGATGGCCATGGCATCGGCTTCGCCGTGCTGGGCGGCGCCTTTGCGGAAGGCGTGGACCTGCCCGGCACGCGGCTCATCGGCGCCTTCATCGCCACGCTGGGCCTGCCGCCCGTGTCGCCGCTGCAGGACCAGGTCCGCGAGCGGCTAGACGCGATGTTCGGCGCAGACCACGGCTACGCCGACCTCGTCCCGGGCATGCAGAAAATCGTGCAGGCCGCCGGCCGGGTGCTGCGCTCGGCAGACGACCGCGGCTGGGTCTGGCTGCTGGACAAGCGCTATGCGCGGCACGACGTGCGCGCGCTGCTGCCGACGTGGTGGCAGATCTAGCACCGGCTCGAATGGCCGGACACCGCGCTCGGCGAAACCCAAGAGCCTACAGTCGGCGCCGCCCGCTTCGGGCCAAGCCCCCATCCACGAGCACTGGAGACTGACCATGAACCCCATCACTCGCAAGGCCCTTTCGGCCGCGCTGCTGTCGATCTCGTTGGTCGCCTGCGCCGGAATGTCAGGCACCGGCGGCGTCAAGCTGTCGGGCGAGCAGGAAGTCCCGCCGGTGACGACTGCGGCCGCCGGCGAGGCGCGCATCAGCGTGGCCCAGGACGGCAGCGTCTCCGGTGCCGTCACCACCAGCGGCCTAGACGGCACCATGGCCCACATTCACTGGGCCGCGGCCGGCAAGAACGGTCCTGTCGTGGTGCCACTGACCCAGACCGCGCCGGGCCAGTGGTCCGTGCCGGCGGGCGCCAGGCTGACGCCTGAACAGCTCAAGGCATACCAGGCTGGTGAGATGTACGTCAACGTGCACAGCGCCTCCAACAAGCCCGGCGAAATCCGCGCGCAGCTCAAGCCCTGAGCACTCGGCCAGCAGGGGCCGCTGCGCTGCAGCCCCTGGTCTTGCGCCGGGTTGGTCTGCCGACCAGGCGCGCGCGGCACTGAGACAAAGGTCGCACGAGACGGCGTTCGCCATCGCCAGTTGTGTGGGGATGTTGCACCCGGTCTCGCTCCGCTGCACCCGGTAACGGACCCTCAGGGCGGGCATGCCACGCTGGCGGCCTATGAGATTTCACCGCACAGCACCCCTTCCCTCCTGGGCGACGGCACCTGGCCTTTCGCCGATCACCGCGCTGGTCACTGCGCTCACGCTCGCCGGCTGTGGCGGCGGTGGCGGCGGCAGCACTGAACCCGGCAGTCCGGCAGCCGCCGCACCGGCGACGCCCGGCTCCTCGACGCCGCAGCCCGCCACCGCAGGCACGCGCCTGACTTGCAACCTGCCCAACTTCAAGGCTGACATGCTGGCGGCCGTCAACGCCCGCCGCCGCAGCGGTGCCACCTGCGGCGCTCAGGGCAGCTTTGCGGCTGCGGCAGACGTGGTCTGGAACGAGTCCCTGACCCAGGCCGCCGCGGCCCACAGCGACGACATGGTGGCGCACAACCTGTTCAGCCACACCGGCAGCGACGGCAGCAGCCTCGGCGCGCGCGCGACCGCAGCCGGCTACGTCTGGAGCGGCCTGGGCGAGAACATCGCCGCCGGTCAGGCCACGGTCGCCGACGTGGTGGACGGCTGGATGAAGAGCGACGGCCATTGCGCCAACCTGATGAACGCGAACTTCCGCGACATCGGCGTGGCCTGCGTGGCGGGCAACGCCGGCACGACCTACCGCACCTACTGGACCCAGGACTTCGGCACCCTGCGCTAGGCGCCCAGGCAATCACCGAGACGACCGCCAGACCGCCCGCGCTACGCTCGTCGTTCCAAAGCCAGGGAGCACCCCATGAAACGCGTCACCGGCCTCGGCGGCATCTTCTTCAAAGCCAAGGACCCCAAGGCACTGGGCGAGTGGTATCGCCAACACTTGGGCATGGACGTCAGCGAATGGGGCGGCGTCGCGTTCCAGTGGGCGGACGACAGCCCTGCTGGCACAACGATCTGGAGCCCGTTCAAGGAAGACACAAGCTACTTCGCACCCAGCAACGCGCCCTTCATGGTCAATTTCCGCGTCGCGGACCTGCATGCACTGCTGGCCGCGCTGCGCGCCGAGGGCTGCGACGTGCAGGACAAGGTGGACGAGTCCGAATACGGCAAGTTCGGCTGGGTCGTGGACCCGGAGGGCAACAAGGTGGAACTTTGGGAGCCACCCGCCGGCAAGTGACCGGACCGGAAACTGCACCAACGCCCAGGGCCTGTTCACACGACGGCTACAGGCCCTAGTCGATACCCAGGCCGAGCCTCAGCCTGCGGGTCAGCTTGCCCGCGACCAGCGCATGCGAGCGCGCCACCAGCGCCTGGAGTTCTGACAAGGGCAACGCTTTCGCGTCCGACACCGCCACCCAGCGGTACCTGGCGGCATACGGCGCCGGCGCGAACCCGGGCAGGCCGGTCAGCTCCAGAAACCGGTGGTCATCGACCTTGAAGCTGCAATGCGTCCAGGCGCCGGGGTGCGGTCCGCCGACCAGGAACATCTTGCCGCCCACGCTGGCGACCCAGTCGGCACCCCACTTGATGTCCTGCGTGGCGCCGGGCAGCGCCAGGGCGAACCGGGCAAGGGCAGGAAAACTCATGGTTCCGGGGTTGGTCGAGTCGACACGTATTCTGCCCACGCCGCGTCGCAACCCGTGAATACATCACGGCAAGCAGGCTTACGGCCCGGTCGCAGGCACAAACCAGGAGGCTGGCAGCCCTTGTCGGCCTGTGGCCCGGCCGACAATCAGCGAAGCCGCTGGGCGTTTGCGCAGCCCTCTCGCTGCGCCGCCCGGCCGGCCGAGGATCTGCGCGGGCGACGCTGTCGGCCTACCCTGCGGCGCCATGCGGATGCCGCCGCCCTGTCCCTGCTGTCGCCGCGCCGCGGTTTTTCCGGATGCACACCCGAGATCCGGGCTCCTGCCCGCCCCAGACCCCCGCCTCACTGGCAACACCGCCGATCGACCCGCTCAAACACGGGCTGGCCCTGTTCCATGCCGCCGAGCCCGACTTCAAGCGGGCGGCGGGCTGGTTCCATGCGGCCGCTGGCGGCGGTGATCGCGACGGCATGGCCATGCTGGGCCTGTGCTACCTGGAGGGGCTGGGCCTGGCAAGCGACCCGGTGCAGGCCCGCGAGCTGCTGGAGCGCGCCGCATCACGTGGCAGCGTCATCGGGCGCTTCCAACTCGGCCGCGTGCTTGTGACCGGCCGCGGCGGCCCAGCGGACGAGGCACGCGGGTTCTCGGCCTATGTCGCTGCCGCCGCGATGGGTCACGCTGAGGCCAGCTTCAATCTCGCCAACTGCCTGCACGCAGGCGTGGGCTGCCTGCCGGACCGGCTGGCGGCCAAGGCCTTGTATCTGCGCAGCCGCAAGCTGGGCTGCGCGCTGAGCCCGAACGGCGTACGGGTGCGGCGGCACGAGCTGAAGGCCGTACGCACGCTGGCCCAGCGCTTCGCCGACCCCAACCGCTTGATCTTCCTGATGCGCGAGCGCCAGCAGCAACTGACACTGATGCAGGCCTTGACGCAGCCGGCGCTGCCGCGCGTGCGGCACGGGCGCGTGGCCGAGACGCCGATGCAGCGTCGTTGGCGCCGGGCCGGGCGGCTGGCCGTGGGCGTGATGGCGGCGATGGCCGGCACGCTGGGCCAGTACCTGCGGCCGAGGCGCCGCGACGCCGGCCCGACGACGCTCAACTTCTGACGCCCCGGCGCCGGGCCGGGAGCGACACGCCCGCTGGGTACGATGAGCGCATGCCCCCGCGCCCCATCCGCTTGCCCTCGCTGGACGCCCTGCTCGCCTTCGACGCCGTGGCGCGCGCCGGCAGCTTCGAGGCCGCGGCAGCCGAGCTGGCGCTGAGCGCCAGCGCCGTCGCCAAGCGAGTGGCCGGCCTGGAGGAGCGGCTGGACCAGGCCCTGTTCCTGCGCCAGCCCGCCAAGGGTCTGGCCTTGACCCCGGCCGGCCACGAGTACCTGCCCCAGGTGCGCCAGGCCCTGGCCCTGCTGCAGGCCATGCCGCTGCACCAGCGCGCCGCGCCGCAGCGGGAACGCCTGCGCGTCAGCTCCACACCCACCTTCGCCCGCCAGGTCCTGGTGCCTGCGCTGCCCAGCTTCACGGCCGCCCATCCGCACATCGAGCTGGAACTGACCTTGTCGGTGCCGCTGCTGGCCGAGGGCGACGCGGGTGCCGACGCGGAGATCCGCCACGGTGCGGCGCCCGGCGACATCGACCCCGCCCAGGTACTGCTGCGCGATCGCCTGACACCGCTGGCCGCACCGGCCCTGCTGGCCCGGCATCTCCCGCTGCGCGAGCCGGCCGACCTACTGGCCCTGCCGCTGCTGCGCACGCCGCTGCAGCCCTGGGCGCCCTGGCTGCGCGCTGCCGGCCTGGCCGACGCGCCCGAGCCCGACGAAGGTCCGCGCTTCGTCGACCTGGGCCTGACGCTGGCCGCGGCGCTGGCTGGCCAGGGCGCAGTGCTGGCACGGCTGAGCCTGGCGAGGCACGAGCTCGCCGAGGGCCGGCTGCTGCAGCCGTTCGCGCTCACCGTGCCGGCCGAGCGGCACTACGGCCTGGTGGTGCACCGGCCCAGCGCGGCGGCCGAGGCCTTCGCGGCCTGGCTGCACGGCCACGGCCGCGCGCTAGAGACGGCGCAGGCGGAAAACTCTTCCGGCCCGGCCTGAGGTTTTTTCCGGGGCACGGCAGCGGAGGCTGGCCTAGCATCGCGGCCATCCCCCAGAAGGCCAGCCCCATGCCCGTCATCACCTGCATCGAAGACCTGCGCCAGCTCAGCCGGCAGCGCGTGCCGCGCATGTTCTACGACTACGCCGACTCCGGCTCTTGGACCGAGACCACCTACCGCGCCAACGAGAGCGACTTCCAGGCCATCAAGCTGCGTCAGCGCGTGGCCGTCAACATGGAGGGGCGCAGCACGGCGGTGAAGATGATCGGCCAGGATGCCCAAATGCCGGTGGCCATTGCGCCGGTGGGCCTGACCGGCATGCAGCACGCCGACGGCGAAATCCACGCCGCGCGCGCGGCCGAGAAGTTCGGCATCCCGTTCACGCTGTCGACGATGAGCATCTGCTCCATCGAGGACATTGCCGAGAACACCTCGTCGCCGTTCTGGTTCCAGCTCTACATGATGCGCGACCGCGAGGCCATGGCGCGCATGATTGATCGCTGCAAGGCAGCCAAATGCTCGGCCCTGGTGCTGACGCTGGACCTGCAGGTCATCGGCCAACGCCACAAGGACTTGAAGAACGGCCTCACCGCGCCGCCACGGCCCACGCTGGCCAACATCGTCAACCTGATGACCAAACCGCGCTGGTGCTTGGGGATGGCCGGCACCCGCCGCCACACCTTCCGCAACCTGGTCGGCCACGTGAAGGGCGTCAGCGACATGCGCTCCCTGTCGGCCTGGACCAACGAACAGTTCGACCCCCGCCTGAGCTGGGCTGACATCGCCTGGGTCAAGGAGAAGTGGGGCGGCAAGCTCATCCTCAAGGGCATCATGGAAGCAGAAGACGCCAGGCTCGCCGCGCAGGCCGGGGCTGACGCCATCGTGGTGAGCAACCACGGCGGCCGGCAGCTGGACGGCGCACCCAGCAGCATCCATGCGCTGCCCGCCATCGTGGCCGAGGTGGGCTCGCGCACGGAGGTGTGGATGGACGGGGGCATCCGCTCCGGCCAGGACGTGCTGAAGGCCTGGGCGCTCGGCGCACGCGGCACCATGATCGGTCGGGCCATGGTCTACGGCCTGGGTGCGATGGGCGAGGCAGGCGTGACCAAGGCGCTGCAGATCCTGCACAAGGAGCTGGACGTGACCATGGCCTTCTGCGGCCACACGCAGCTGACGGGCGTGACGCGCGACATCCTCGTGCCCGGCACCTACCCGACGGCCTAAAGGCCGTGACATCCGGCCTGCCGCGGGCGGCCCGAGTGCCCTGACGCGCCGCTTGCTGCAGTCACGACGACGCCTTTAGGCTCCGGCATGCCTTGCAACTTCATTGCGCGCCACATCGCTGGAAAGGTCGGCAGTCTGATTGCCACCCTGCCGCTGCTGGCGGCGGCAGCCTCGCCCGGGCTTCCCGCCGCGGCCGCCATTGACGCCGAAGTCGCGCGGCTGATGGCCGCCACGCAGGCCCAGGGCATGGCCGTCGCCGTGGTCGACGCGGGCGAGGTCGTCCACGTGGGCGCCTACGGCCGGCGCAACGCGGCGGGCGAGCCGCTGCTGACTGACACGGTGATGTACGCCGCCTCGCTGACCAAGACCGTGTTCGCCTACTGGGTCATGCAGTTGGTGGAAAGCGGCCAGCTCGACCTGGACCGGCCGCTGGCGGACTGCCTCGACAGGCCGCTGCCCGACTACCCCAACGACGCCAGATACGGCCCTTGGCGCGACCTGGCCGGTGACGAGCGCTGGCGACGGCTGACCGCGCGCATGCTGCTGACGCACAGCGGCGGTTTTGCCAACTTCCCCTTCCTGGAGCCCGACCGCCGGCTGCGCATCCACTTCGACCCTGGCACGCGCTATGCCTACTCGGGTGAGGGGCTGATCCTGCTGCAGTTCGTGCTGGAGCGCGGCCTGGGGCTGGACGTGGGCGCTGAGGTGCAGCGCCGTGTGTTCGATCGCCTGGGCATGACGCGGACCGGCCTGATGTGGCGCGCGGACTTCCGGCCCAACCTGGCGGACGGCTGGACGAGCGACGGTCGGGTTGAGTCGCACGACGAGCGCAGCAAGGTGCGCGTGGCGGGCTCCATGGACACCACCATCGCCGACATGGCCCGCCTGGTGGCCAGCCACATCCGCGGCGTGGGGCTGTCACCCGAGGGCACCGCCGCGCTGACAGCGCCGCAGCTGCCCATCACCACCGCCTCACAGTTCCCGACGTTGCAACCCGAGCTGCCTCCGGGCCGGCGCCGGGCTGACCTGGCCGCAGGCCTTGGCGTCGTCACCTTCAGCGGGCCGCAGGGCGCGGGCTTCTTCAAGGGCGGGCACAACGACAGCACCGGCAACACCTGGGTGTGTGTGAAGCAGCCCCGGCGCTGCGTCGTCGTCCTCGCCAACGACGTTCGCGCGGAACGGGCCTTCCCGCGCCTTGTCGAGTTCATCCTCGGCGAGACGGGTGTGCCCTGGGCCTGGGAATACGGCGGGATGGCCTTCGTGCGCTGATCACGCAACGGCGCAGAGCGCCGGCCTGACGACGTCAGGGCGGCAGCGCACGCACCAGGCGGACCAGCAGCTTGTCGCGCTTGGGGCTCTCGCGCACCGCGCCGCCCGGCTGCTCCAGCGACCAGCCGGCCTGAGGGGCCAGGCGGTCGACCTGACGCTCGGTCGCGCCCTTTTGCACATTGCCGTAGCTGTAGGGATTCACGGCCTCGGTCTCAATGCGCACGGTGGCGGTCCAGTACCAGCCCCGCGGTACATCGGGCGCCAGTTGCGCGGCGTTGGGCGCGCGGCCCAGGTGCTCACCCAGCCGCTTGAACTCCTGGACGCGCGGCAGTCGCCAGGGCCGGCTGTCGGCGTCGCTGCGCGCGCGGGCCAGCGCCAGCGCCTCCTTGTGGGTGACCAGCGTCGGCTCGCCTTCGCAGTGCCGGCCGGTCCAGCGCATGCCTTCCACGCAGCGCGACCAGGACAGGCCGGCGCCGGCGTCCCGCAGCTCGCGGCCGTCGTCGCCGAGTTCCAGCCTGGGTGCATCCTGGGCGACGGCCGGCAGGGCCGCCGTGAACACCAGTGCAAGGACAACCCTCGGACAGCGTTGCATAGGATCTCCTGCGTGCGGCGGCTCAGCGCCCTGCCGCGTTCACCAGCGCCAGCGCCTCGGCCGGTGTCACCGGCCCGTCGCCCACCAGATCAACGACGATGAGATAGCCCGACAGATCGTTGCGCAGGCTGGCGGCGGCGTAGGTCTGTGCCAGCGTCAGTTGCCGGCTCGCCAGCAGACGCCCGGTGGCCGGGTCCCAGTCCTCGCTGGAGATCATGCAGCCCTGCTGCGGCGTGCCGGGAAAGTAGGAGCTGCCGGCGTAGTAGGCGGGGTTGATCGTCGTACCGTGCACCAGCAGATCGTCACGGCCGGCACGGCCGGCAAGCCAGGCTTCCTTGAACGGCGCAAAGGCGCGCCAGCCCGGCGGCAGGAAGCTCTCGTAGACGGCCTCGCTCCATTCGGTCGTGTCGGCGATGGCCGCATGCTCGAACTCGGCCACCTTCGCCTCGATGGGCAGCTTGCTGTGCAGGTAAGGCGTGGGCCCGATATTGGGGTTGGTGGCCGTGCCGGCACCGACGATAGTGAAGACGCCCTGCGGCGTATTGCCGTTGGTGATGGTGCCAGGCAGGCCGGTGCGCGCGAGCGCGAGCTGGGGCGAGGTGAACAGCTGCCCGCCCGCGTCACGCACGAAACGGCCATCGGCAGCGCGCACCAGAGCCAGACCCATCTGCTGGCGACCAGGCCGCTGCAGGCTGACGATGGCCGGGAAGCCCGGGCGCAGCGGCGCGGCCAGCAGCTCCGGAACGGGCGGCTGGGCGAAGGCGGGGCGGCGCAGACTGAACATCAGCGCCATCAGGCGCGGGTCGTCGGGCCAGGCGGGGAATCGCTGCGGCACGACCTCGCGCAGGCGCTGCGCGGCGCTGGCGTCGGTCTGCAGCAGCGTGTAGGCGGCGATGGCAAAGGGCTTGCTGGCCGTCAGCTGCGGCAGTAGCGGCCACAGCAGCGGTGCAGACTCGGCCGGGTACAGCGTGTGGGCCGCGGTCAGCAGCGCGCGCTGGTAGTCCGCATCCCGCGTGCCCAGCGTCGGCAGCGCTTCGAGCAGCAGCGGCCGGGCCGCATCGATGGCAGCGTTGTACTGGGCGACCAAGTCGAACAGCCCGGGCAGGGCTGCGTCGCGTTCCGGGCCGGCGGCCAAGGCGATGCGGGCGCGGATGTCGGCGAGCGCGGCCTCGCGCTGCGTGCGCTCGCCGTCGATGGACATGGCCGGCCACACGAAGGCGGCCGGCTGCAGCGCGCGCAGCTCGGTGGCGTCGTAGCGCTTCTCAGCGGGTTTCTGTTGCGGCTTCAGCGGGGCGCAGGCGGCCAGCAGCAGCGCGAGGCCCAGCGGGGGGAGAAGATGGCGGAGACTCATGGGGTCAGCAGTTGCAAGGCGTTGGCCACGCGGCGCAGCGCGGGCTCGTTGAAGGGTCGCGGCAACCGGGACTCGCCGGCGATCAGCAGCGTGGACGAGCCGCCTCCGTCGAGGTTGAAGGCCTGCACGGCACCCAGCTCGCGCATCAGCGCGGCGGTCTGGGTCAGCGTCAGGCCCACCACCTCGCCGCGCCGGCCGGCGGCCAGCAGCAGGAAGAGGTGCCGGCCCGAGGCATCCAGACCCACCGCCGTGCGCGGGTGGGTGTGGGCGCAAAGGTAGGCGCAGGTCGCGTCGTCGTCGGCCGTGCGCGACTGGCCATCGCGCACCAGCCATGGCGTGCCGCTGACGGCCAGCCGCCAGCCGGGCTCGGGCGCGGCCGGCGTATCGAAGCGGATGACGCAGCGGGCTGGCAGGTCACCGCAGGCCAGCAGCGGGTCTTGGGCAGCGGCCGGCGCCTTCACCAGCTCCGGCCAGGGCAGGCCGTCGGACACGGTCAGCCCGCGCGGACGGAACTCGCGGTCGAAGAAGGACGCATTGACACTGGCCAGTGCGCCACGGCTGCTGGCCATCTGGTCCAGCGACTGGCCGGCGTCGGCCGGCGGGGAAAGGCTGACGCGCACCCGCGCGAGGTCCACGCGCAACGCCTGCACGGCACTGTCGGGCCAAGGCACCCAGGCGCGGTGAGCCAGGCCGGGCGCCAGCGGCTGCCAGCCGTCGGGCGGTGACGCGACGCTGGCGCAGCCGGCCAGGAACAGCAGCAACAAGCCGAGCAGATGCAGGTGAAGGCGAGGCATGCCAAAGATACTAACGGGCCGCTGCACGGCGGCTGTCGAAAGACGGCGCTGCCGTTCGTCGTTGGGTTGACGCTCCAGTCACCCCACACCCACCCGAGGACCCCCGATGAAAGCCCTGCCCCTGCTGGCCTGCGCCCTGTTTACCGCCGCCGCGCACGCCGCACCGACCACCTACGAGATCGACCCCACCCACACATACCCCAGCTTCGAGGCCGACCACATGGGCCTGTCGGTCTGGCGCGGCAAGATCACGAAGAATGCCGGCAGCGTCGTCTACGACAAGGCCACGGGCAGCGGCAACGTGGACGTGCAGATGGACCTGGCCAGCATCGACTTCGGCCTGGCCGCGATGAACGCCTGGGCCCGAGGCGACAAGTTCTTCAACGTCGCAACGAACCCGACAGCCGGCTTCAAGGGTCGGTTCGACGGCGGTACCGGCGGCGTGCCGGCGCGTG
Organism: Burkholderiales bacterium; assembly: GCA_016195825.1. GTDB lineage: Bacteria > Pseudomonadota > Gammaproteobacteria > Burkholderiales > Burkholderiaceae_C > Pelomonas. The sequence goes on from JACPYV010000110.1 coordinate 12,644, forward strand.
TGGTCGGCGAGCTGACGCTGAACGGCCGCACCCAACCCGTGACACTGGTCGTGAACCAGCTCAGGTGCATCCCGCACCCGATGTTCAAGCGCGAGCTGTGCGGCGCGGACGCGTCCGGCAGCTTCAACCGCGAGGACTTCGGCCTGAGCGCCGGCAAGGACTGGGGCTTCAAGATGGATGTGAACCTGCGCATCCAGGTCGAAGCCATCGCCAAGGAATAAGCCAGCCACGAAAAGCCGGCCCCGCGGGGCCGGTTTCGCGCTGGGCGCATGAGTCGTTACTTGACTCCCATTTCGTCGAGCAGGCGCGTCGTCTTGTCCACCGTACTCATCTGCCACAGCATGTAGCGTGAGTCCAGGCAGATGCTGCGAACCATCTTGGGGTTGAAGTCCCAGTCGGAGATGACGGCATCCAGCGTGCCGTCGAACAGCAGGCCCACCAGTTCGCCCTTCTTGTTCAGCACCGGGCTGCCGGAGTTGCCGCCGGTGGTGTCCAGCGTGGACAGGAAGTTCACCGGCACCGAGTTCAGCGACTTGACGCGGTAGCTGCCGAAGTTGCGCGCCTTGATGGCGGCAAGCTGCTCGACCGGCGCATTGAACTCGCCACCAGCTTCGTCCGGGCCCTTGTGCTTGGCGACGATGCCGTCCACGGTCGTGAAGGCCTTCCACGTTTCGCCGTCGCGGCCGGTGTCTCGGCCCTGCACCTTGCCGTAGCTGATGCGCAGCGTGCTGTTGGCGTCAGGGTAGACGGCCTCGCCGCGGCTGGCGTGGTAGTCGATCAGCGCCTGCTGCACCCCGGCGTAGGCCTTCTGCAGCTTGCCGGCGAGTTCCTTGTCGCGGTTCTCCAGGCGGCGGTCGTCGTCATACAGCGCCACGGCGGCCTTGATGAAGGCGTCGTCACTGGCCTTGAAGGCGGCGACGTCCTTGTCCAGCCAGGCCATACGGGTGGCGGTGTCGGCGAGCTTGCTGCCGGCGTAGGCCTTGTCGATCTGGGCGCGGACGCTGGCTTCGTCCTGGCCCGCTTTCAGGCCAAACACGTCCACCCAAGCCGGGTTCAGGGTGTTCGCGGGCTGGGCCAAGTACTGGGCCAGGAAATGGGCGACGAGGCGCTTGTCGGTGGGTTCGTCATAGCGGCGGTCCAGCGACTGCTGGCCAGCGCGAAGGCGCGGCAGATCACGGTCCTGGTAGCCGGTCTTGCGCTCGGCGTCGGGCTTGGCACGCTCCTGGGCCAGCAGGTAGAGCTGGCGCGAGGAGTTGAGCAGCGCCGGCATCATGAAGCTGCCCAGCAGCTCGGCGCGCAGGATGGCCTGGCGCTCGGCCAGCAGGCTCTCGGTGGCGGCCAGGTCGGCGCCGTAGCGGGCCTGGCGCTTGGCGTCGGCGTTGACCCAGGCCTTGAGCTTGGCGAAGTCTGCCTGCTTGCGGGCCAGGATGTCGCTGCCGTCCCAGCTCTGCTGCTGGCCTTCCAGGTTCTTGTAGTAGTTCTGCAGGCCCTGCATGCGCGCAGCCATCTTGATCTCGCCGTCGCGGCGGCCTGCGGTCTCGGCCTTGATGAGGGCGATGGACTCACCCATGGCCTTGACCTGGGCCGGCTGCTGCCAGCCGAAGGCGAAGTCGACTTCCGTAGGCAGGCGGTGGCGGTTGGTGCGGCCCGGGTAGCCGGCCACCATGACGAAGTCGCCGTCGTTCAGCGGGCTGGCCACGGGGGATGCCACCTGCAGGTGGTGCTTGGGCTGGTAGGGCTTGTTGTCTTTGCTGAACTCGGCCGGCTTGCCGTCCGGACCCACATAGGCGCGGTAGAAGCTGTAGTCGCCGGTGTGGCGCGGCCACATCCAGTTGTCGGCATCGCCGCCGAACAGGCCCACGCCCGTGGCGGGCGCGTGCACCAGGCGCACGTCGCGGATCTCCAGCTGCTTGATGAGCTGGTATTGCAGGCCGCCGAAGAACGGGTACACGTTGCAGCGGTGGCCAGCGTCGGCCTCGCAAGCGGCGACGAGCTTCTTCTCGGTGGCCTCGATGGCGTCGGTGCGGGCCTTCCCGGTGAGCGCCAGCGTGCTGGCGTTCAGGATATCCGCCGTCACGTCCTTCATGTCGACGGTGACGAGGATGCGGCTGCCGGGCGCGGCGGGCAGTTCGTCGGCCAGCGTGGTGGCGTAGAAGCCGGTCTTCAGCAGGTCACGGTCGGGCTTGGAGTTGTACTGGATGCTGCCGTAGGCGCAGTGGTGGTTGGTGACCGCGAGGCCTTGGGCCGACACGAAGCTGGCCGTGCAGCCGCCCAAGGAGACAACGGCGCCCATCGGGAAGGCGGTCAAGTCGTTGAGTTTGGCCGGGTCCAGCGCCAGGCCGCCGGCCTTCAGGGCCTTGGCGATCTGCGGCAGTTGCTTGGGCATCCACATGCCTTCGTCGGCATGGGCGGTGGTGACCAGCGCCGCGGCAACGGCCAGCAGCGAAAGGGAGTGACGGTTCATGGAGCGGTTCGGCAAAAGACGAAACCGCGAGGGTACCGCGGGGCGGGCTGAGACCCCGAGTGAGGAAAGACAGGCTTCGGCTCCGGGAAAGCCCGGAGCGTCTCAGTTGCGGGCCGAGCCCCGGGCCACGCCCAAACCGGCCCGCCTTGGGCGAAGTGCGTGCGGCTCGATGCCGCGAGCATCGCCGTCCCTTCGGGGGCTGAAGCCGGACACGTCGAGCCCGGTGGGCTCCATGTGCCTGCCGAAGCGCAGCTGCCGCTGGCTGAGGCGCCGTCCCGGCCAAGCCACTCCTTGCACGAGGGGCTTCAGTGTGCCAGCCCAATCCACTCGCCGGCGGCTTGGTAGGCGTCGAACAGGTCGAGCGCCAGCTCGCTCAGGCCCGCATGCTGGCTGCCATGGGCCTCGGCCAGGCGCTCGTGCGCATAGCGGCGGTCGTAAAGCATGCGCGTAGGGTTGATGGCCAGGCCGACGTCGTTCATCAGCTGGCCGAAGCGCAGCAGGTCACCCGTGCTGACCGGGCCGCTCGTGGCGCCTGCCACCGTCAGGCCCAGGGCCCGGATATCGCCCAGGTGCATGCCCTGCGCAATCCTCAGCCCGCTGTCGCGCTGCCAGGCATGGCCCGGGTCGCCCAGGCCGCGGGGTTCGTCGGCGGGAACGGGGATCAGGTGCAGCGGGATCAGCATGGCGGGCCTCGGACAGCTTGGGCGTGATGCCTGTCATCGTGCCCGGGCCTCGGCAACGCGAAGGCCGGATAAAGCCCAAAAAGGCCGGTCTATCCGCCGCTGATGCCGCTCAAGTGAAGCGCAGCTCTGCGTCGCCGTGCGCATAGATGACGACCCCGGTGTCCGTCTCGGTGATGCGGTGGCCGGTGCCGGCCGGGGCGAGCTGGTAGTCGCCCTGCTGCAACAGCACGTCATCCAGGAACAGCTCGCCCTGCACCATCAGGCATTCCTCGTCATAGCCATGGCTGTGCGTGGGCACACTGGCGCCGGGGTCGGCGCGGTACAGCAGCGCGGACTGCCCGCCACCCGTCCACAACACGCGGCGGCGGATGCCTGGCGCGAATTCGGGCCAGCCGGCCTCCGCGTCACGCACCAGGGTGCGCTCGACAGCCGGGCCTTCGGCCTCGCGCACGAAGACGTGGGCGCCATCGACGCTGCTCAGCACGGGCGTGGCACCCGCCGGCAGCAGCAGGAAGTCGCGCAAGCCCAGGTGCTCGGCGTCGACCGCCGCGCTGCCGCGTAGCACCAGGAACTCGCGCGGCCCGCCGGTCGCCAGCGCGAGGCACGCGCCGGCCTGCAGCTCGATGACGCTGGCTGCACGCGGCTCGCCTGGGCGCAGCGCGCGCTGCCGCGGGGCGCGGTAAAGCCAGCGCTGCTGAACGCCGTCTGCCAGGGGCTCCGGCTGGGCCTTGCGGCGGCGCACGGTGACCATGCCCCGCTCGGCTTGCAGGGACTGGGCCAGCCGCCCGCCCAGGCGCTCGCCCAGCCTGCCGGCCAGGCCAGGGGTTGGTGTCGCCCAGGCCTGGGCAAAGGGTTCACTGAGCAGCAGGCTCATGTCGTCATTGGCATCAGATTTGGGGGTGTCGGTCGTTGTCATGGCATGCCCCTCAGGCCGGCAGCGCGTGGGCGCCGGCGTCACCAAGCGCCTCACGCAGCGTGATCAGCGCGCGGCGGATCTGCGATTTGACCGTGCCCAGCGGCAGGCTGGTCTGGCTGGCGATTTCCTCGTGCGACAGACCGTTGAAGAAGGCCAGCGCGACGAGCTGGCGCGGCTGGGGCTTGAGCAGCAGCAACGCGCGGTGCAACTGGGCGTGGCCCTGGGCCACGGCCAGTAGCTCGTCACCGGACTCGGCCGCGGGCGCCGACAGCGGCGCGCTCTCCTCGTCCAGCTCCTCGTGCTGGAAGCGCGACTCGCGGCGGATGGCGTCGATGGCGCGCGAACGGGCCATGCCCAGCAGCCAGGTCAGCGGCCGGCCCCGCTCGGCGTCGAAGCGCGGCGCCTGGCGCCAGACCTGGAAATAGACCTCCTCGGCCACTTCCTCGGCCAGCTGGCTGCGCCGCACCAGGCGCAGAACCAGGCCATAGACGCGCGATAGCGTGGCCTCGTACAGCGCCAGCAGTGCGCGCTCGTCATGCTCAACGATGCCGCTGATCCAAGCCTGGAGCTGGGCGTCGTCCAGCGGCACGCAGCCGGGCTTGGCCGCCACCTCGGCGCAGACCGCCTCGGCATGGGCTTCCACGTCGTGCAGCTCGGCGTCGTCGAACAGCAGCGCGTGGGGAGGCAGCTCGTCGGCAGCCTCGGGTGAACGCGGGAGGGTCATGGGCGTCTCCTCGAACTTGGGGCTAGACCAGCAACTGGTCTACGTGCGGCTCGGCGCCGCGCAAAAAGATGGTCGCGCCCGTGTCGGTGCTGATGCTGGCGTGCAGGCTGCCGGCGCGGGCCAGGTGGTAGCCCCCGGGGCCCACCTCGATCTGCGTGCCGACCTTGAGCACTCCGTCCAGCACGACGCACTCCTCGTCCGCCGGGTGGCGATGGGCTTCGAGGCGGGCGCCGGGCGCAAACCTGAGCAGATAGCTCAGAATGCCCTCGTTCTCATGCAACACCTTGATCTGCACGCCGTCACCGAAAGGCTGCCAGCCGCCCGCGCCGGGCGGCACGGTCAGGTGGCGGTCTTCGGTGTCGGCAACCCGCTCCAGCAGGCGCCGGCGTATCGCGCGGGCCTGGGTCGGGGTGGCGGAGGACGAGGTCATGAGAAGGACTACGCAGGAGACTTATTTCCGGATGCAGCGTACTCCCTAGCATCTACCCTGCCCAGCCGGTCGTATCCCATCCAGCATGTCCCAGATCGCCTATTTCGACCTTGTCAGCCATTGGCGTCTGGATGCGCCGGTGCCACGCGTCTGGCGGGCCATCACCGAAACCGAACACTGGCCGCGCTGGTGGCCGGGGGTCGTCAACGTGAAGCGGCTCAGGAATGGCGACGAGATCGGCGTCGGCCGGGTGCAGCAGATTCACTTCCGCACCGGCCTGGGCTACCGCCTGCACTTAGAGCTGGAGGTCACCGAGGTCAAGCGCGAGGAGCGGCTGCGCGCCCGCGCCGGTGGCACGCTGGCCGGAGAAGGCATCTGGCTGATGGAGCAGGCCCCGGCCGATGCGGGTGGGCACACCGACGTGACCTTCGTGTGGCGCGTGACGCTGCCACCCGGCATCCTGCGCTGGCTGGCGCCGGTGCTGGGGCCGCTGTTCCGCTGGAACCACAAGCGGGTGATGCGGGCGGGAAGGTTGGGGCTGGAGAGCTACCTGGCGAGGGCGGGCTGACCCGGGATCCGGCCCGACCGGCTTGGTGGCATGCTGCACGGCACCCCTGGAGCCCCCATGAAGATCACCGGAGCCTGCCACTGCGGCGCCATCGCCTTCGCCGCGGACATCGACCCGTCCCGCGTGGTCGTCTGCCACTGCACCGACTGCCAGGTGCTATCTGGCGCGCCCTTTCGAGCGATCATCCCGACGCCCATCGAGAACTTCTCGCTGCTGCGCGGTGAGCCCAAGAGCTACGTGAAGGTCGCGCAGAGCGGCAACCGGCGGGCGCAGATGTTCTGCCCGGACTGCGGCACGGCGCTGTGGGGGACGGCACCCGAGAACGCCACGGCGGTGGTGATCCGGCTCGGTTGCGTCGAGCAGCGGGCGCTGCTCAGGCCCGGTTTCCAGGTCTGGCGGCACTCCGAGCAGCCCTGGATCGGCGAGCTGGGCGACGTGCCGGGATCGCCTCAGCAATAGACGTTCAAGCCTTGGGCAGAGTGACCCCCACCTGCCCCTGGTACTTCCCGCCGCGGTCCTTGTAGCTGACCTCGCAGACCTCGTCGCTCTCGAAGAACAGCACTTGGGCACAGCCCTCGCCCGCGTAGATCTTGGCCGGCAGCGGCGTGGTGTTGCTGAACTCCAGCGTCACATAGCCCTCCCATTCCGGCTCGAACGGCGTCACGTTGACGATGATGCCGCAGCGGGCGTAGGTGCTCTTGCCCAGGCACACGGTCAGCACGTTGCGCGGGATGCGGAAGTACTCGACCGTACGGGCCAGCGCGAAGCTGTTGGGCGGGATGATGCAGACGTCCTTGTTGACGTCGACGAAGCTGTTTTCGTCGAAGTTCTTCGGGTCCACCACGGTGCTGTGGATGTTGGTGAAGACCTTGAACTCGGGCGCGCAGCGGATGTCGTAGCCGTAGCTGCTGGTGCCGTAACTGACGATCTTGCGGCCGTCCTGCTCGCGCACCTGGCCGGGCTCGAAGGGCTCGATCATGCCGTGCTGCTCGCACATGCGGCGGATCCATTTGTCGCTCTTGATGCTCATCTTCTCGTCCTCTTAGCGGGGCAGAACCCCATCGAAATACATGCCGCCATCCAGGTCCAGCACAAAGCCCTTGACCGCTGCGCGCTCGGGCACGGCCAGGCGGCCGTAGGCGATGGGCGTCCAGGGCAGCTGCTCCATCGCCAGCCGCTGTGCCTTGGCGTAAAGCAGCTTGCGGTCCTCTTGCTTCAAGGCCTGGCGGGCTTCGGCCAGCAGCTTGTCATAGGCCGGGTTGCACCAGAAGCTGCCGCTGGCCGCGCCGCAGGCCAGCTGGCCGGCAGTGTTGGCGGGCTCGGGATCGCCCATCCAGCCGCTCAGCGCGGCGTCGTGCTCACCGGCGTCGATGCGCCGCAGGTACTCGCCCCACTCGTAGGTGACGATGCGCGCCGTGACGCCTACCTTGGCCCAGTCGGACTGGATCATCTGCGCCATGCGCTGGCCGTTGGGGTTGTAGGCGCGCACGACGGGCATAGCCCACAGCGTGAGGTTCAGCGGCAGCACGCCGGCCTTCTGCAGCAGTGCGCGGGCCTTGGCTGGGTCGTACGGCGCGGGCTTGATCGTCGCGTCATGCGCCCAGTTGGCGGCCGGGATGGGGCTGCTGGCCAGCGTGCCCGCGTCGCCGTAGACGGTGCGGACGATAGCGGCCTTGTCGATGGCCATGTCCAGCGCCTGGCGCACCTCCAGCCTGGCCGTGGCCGGCCGCTGGGTGTTGTAGGCCAGGATGCCCACGTTCATGCCGGGCGCCGTGGCGAGCTTGATGGCCGGGTCCTTCTTGAGCTCGTCCAGCTCAGCCGGGCCGACCGGCGCAGCGATGTCACACTCGTCACGCTTGAGGCGCTGGGCACGCACGCTGGCATCGGTCGTGACGGCGAAAACGAGTTGGTCCGCTCGCGGGCGCTCGTCCTTGCGCCACCAAGTCGGGTGCTTCACATAGCGGATGACGCTGTCCTGCCGGAAGCTCTTGAACTGGAACGGTCCCGTGCCAACGGGCATCTGCGCGATGCGCTGCGGCGTGCCGGCCTTCAGCAGTTGGGCGCCCAGCTCGGCGGACTGGATCATCGTGAATGCGAAACTCAACGCCGACAGGAAGGACGCGTCGCGCTCGGCCAGCGTGATGCGCAGTTGGTGATCGCCCAGCTTCTCGACCTTGCGTATCAGCTTCTCCCAGCCGAAGGACACGACGTAAGGCGACACGCTGGGTGCCGCCTTGGCGAAGGCACTATCCCGGCTGAGCAGGCGACCGAAGGTGAAGAGCACGTCGTCAGCATTGAACTCGCGCGTGGGCTTGAAGCCCTCGGCCGTATGCCAGCTCACGCCGCGGCGCAGGTCGAAGGTGTAGGCCAGGCCGTCGGGGCTGACGCTCCAACTCGTTGCCAGGCCGGGGATGAGTTCGTCCGTGCCACGCCTGACCTCGATGAGGTTGCTGAAGATGGGCAGGTGTGCGACGTGGTCGATGCCGCTGTCGGTCATCGCCGGGTCGAAGGTCTTGGGGCTGCCGGCCGTGCAGAAGCGCAGCGTCGTGTCGGCCCGACTCGTCGACAAGGCCGCCAGCATCGGCAGCGCCAACAGCACAGCGGCGAATCGCCTCACTTGGCCACCTCGGCAGCGGGGACGAAGGGCAGGATGCCCATGGACTGGTACAGCGCGGAGGGCGACAAGGCCCGCGTCTCGTTGTTCGCCCCCTGGATCACCAGCGCCACGCGGCGGATGGCGCGGATGTCAGCCACCGGGTCACCGTCCACCAACAGCAGGTCGGCCCGCTTGCCGCGCTCGATGCTGCCGATCTCAGCCAGCCGGTCGCTGTACTTGGCGCCGTTCCAGGTGGCGATCTTGAGCGCCTGCGCGGCAGGAATGCCCGCCTGCACATACAGCTCCAGCTCGCGCTGCAGCGCGAAACCCGCCGTCGCGTCCGTGCCCGAGACCAGCGGGATGCCGGCCGCATGCATTCGGCGCAGCAAGTCGGTCATGACCTTCCAACTCGCACCCCAGCGTTTGGCCTTGGCGTCGTCCAGGTCGACCTCGGCGGACAGGAAGCCGCGCTGCACGACCGCCGGCAGGTTGGCGGCCACCATCGCGTAGCTGGGGTTTGGCTGGCCCTGCCGCTGGGTGTACTGGCCTTCGAAGGCGGTCATCGTGGGGTCGACAACGGTGCCCCTCTTCTTCAGCAGCGCGATGAAGTCCTGCGTGCGGCGGTCGTTGAGCTTGAGTTCGGCCGCCTTGTCGCCCACCAGGTTAAAGCGCAGCAGCGTGCGCGTATCGTCGGTTTTGCTGACGAGGAAGTTCAGCGTGACCTGGTTGATGTGGTGCAGCTCGTCGTAGCCCGCCTCGACGGCTTCGCGCGCCGTCATGAAGGCCGGCACGTGGCCGCCGGTGCGCAGGCCCAGGGACCGCGCATGAGCCACCATGGGCTTGACCCACTCAGGGCGGATGGAGTTGTACAGCTTGAGCTGGCGGTAGCCGTGGGCGGCATACCAGTCGATGGCGGCCAGCGCATCGGGCAGTTTGTCAGGCACGAAATCGGCCTGCGACGAGAACGGGCTCTTCCCCTCGATGAAACCATTGGCCGCGATGCGCGGGCCCAGCACGTCGCCACGCTCGATGCGGCCTCGCAGCTCGGCCAGGTCGGCGTTGTTGTTGCCCACGTCGCGCACCGCTGTCACGCCGGCGGCCAGGTTGAGCAGCAGGTCACCAGGCGTCAGGTGCGAGTGCATATCGACGAAGCCGGGCAGCAGCGTGCGGCCCTTGCCGCTGATGCGCTGGGCCGGTGCGGCGTTCGTCAGGCTACCCGGCCTGGCGATGAAGGCGATGCGGCCGTCCTGCAGGTAGACGTCGGACGGGCCGCGCAGCTGGGCTGCCTGCGCGTCGAACCAGCGCACGCCCTCGATGACAGTCAGCCCCGGCAGCGGCTGCGGCAGCTCCTTGGCCAGGCGTTGCAAGTGAGTCAGCTGGGCGGCCTTCTGCGCGTCGCTGAGGCGGTCCAGTTCGGCCTCGAAGCCTTGTGGCAGCGTGCCGCCCCAGCCCGGATAGACCTGGGCGAACAGCGCGCGGTTGTCCTCGCGCAGCCATAGGTAGCTGGGCTCCAGGTCCAGGCCGGTGATGGCGTACAGACCGATCTCGAACGGCTGGCCGGGCAGGCCCAGCTTCTGCACGCGCTCGATGGACAGGCGCCCCACGGGCAGGGCTTCCATGCGCGGTGCCTTGCTGGCCAGCAGGCTCTGGGCCAGCCGTGCGACCCAGGCAGGGCTGGCCTGCACTGGCAGGTAGACCAGCTCGCGGCCTGCGCCGGCCCGCTCGCCGCTGTCCACCGGCGAGCGCCACACCACCTTGCCATCGGCCTTGCGCTCGAAGCGTTCGTCGATGCGCGCGCCGTAGGTGGACACGCCCTCAGCGCGGTAACCCAGCCAGGCACCGTCCGGCGCGAACTCCAGCGTCTCCTTCTGGTCCGGACCACGGCCGTTGTTGCGGTAGCTGAAGTCCACCTCCACTCGGCCGGCGGTCTCGTTGACCTTGAGCAGGCCGCAGGGCGTCTTGACGCACAGCACCGTGTAGGTCTGGGTCTGCGCCTGTGCGGCGCCGGCCATCAGCAACGCGGCAAGCAGAGTGGACAACAGCTTCATGGACGATCTCCCAGGGGGCTAGGCTGCGCGGACTTTACTGAGGGACTCGGCCCAGCGACGCCACGCCCTTGTTCGCCAGCATGTCGGCGCGCTCGTTGCCGGGGTCGCCGGCATGGCCCTTGACCCAGCGCCACTCCACTGCATGCAGCTTGCGCAGCGAGTCCAGCCGCTGCCACAGGTCGGCGTTCTTCACGGGCTTGCCATCGGCCGTCTTCCAGCCACGGCGCTGCCAGTTGATGATCCATTCGGTAATGCCCTTGCGCACGTACTCGCTGTCCAGATAGACGACCACGTCGCAGCTGCGCTTGAGCGAGGCCAGCGCCTCGATGGGCGCGGTCAGCTCCATGCGGTTGTTGGTGGTCTCGCGCTCGCCGCCGAAGAGTTCCTTGTCGTGGCCGCCGCTGGACAGCCAGGCGCCCCAGCCGCCGGGACCGGGGTTGCCCTTGCAGGCGCCGTCGGTGTAGATCGTGACCTGCGGACGCTTGATGGCCAGCGCAGGCTTGGGTGTTTCAGTCATTTTTTGTTCTGGTGGTTGTTCAGCGCGACCGCCGGTGCCGTCTTGGCTGCGGTGCGCGAGTTCTTGGCCAGGCCGATCATGCGCATGCCGTGCACGCGCTTGACCGCCTGGATGAAATAGGCCGCCCCCAGCACCGGCCACCAGCGCGAGCCGATGCGGTCCACCCACTGCCAGCGCTGCAGCCAAGCCTCGGTGCGCAGGGGCGGCCGGTAGACGCCGAAGCGCGCCGCCTCGACGTCGAAGGACAGCAGCTTGAGCCAGTCGCGCAGCCGCCAGTAGCCGATGAACTCGCCGGCGCGCGGCAGGTAGGGCTCGCTGCGCGACCTCAGCCGGCCCAGGTTCTGGCGCAGGCCCCAGGCACTCGCCGGGTTGAGCCCGAAGATGATGAGCCGCCCCTCTGGCCGCAGCACCCGCTCCACCTCACGCAGCAGCACATGGGCGTCGCAGGCCAGCTCCAGCGCGTGCGGCAGCAGCACAAGGTCCAGGCTGGCGCTGTCGAACGGCAGCGCGTCGAAATCGCACTGGACGTCGCTGCCGGGGTCCCGGCCGGCCAGCCAACGGTGGGGCATGCGGTTGGTCTGCAGACCGTCCAGTTCGGGCATGCCGAGCTGCAAGGCGTGAAAGCCGAACAGGTCGGCCACCGCCACATCCACCTGGGCTTGCTCCCAGGCCAGCAGGTGGCGGCCGGGCGGGGTCTGCAGCCAGGCTGCCAAATCTATAATCGGCGCTTTATCTGTCATGGGTTGGCGCCATTGACGCTCACGTTGACGCTCACGCCTCTCCCCGCTTTCGACGACAACTACCTCTGGCTGCTGGACAACAGCCGCGAGGCCCTGGTCGTCGATCCCGGTGACGCCGCGCCGGTGGCTGCGGCGCTCGACGCCCGGGGCCTGACGCTGGCAGGCATTCTATTGACCCATCACCACGCCGATCACGTCGGCGGCGTCGACGCGCTGCGCCCACGGCTGCAAGGCCCCATCTACGCCCCCGCCCACGAGCGCATGCCCGAGCCGGTGCATCGCGTGCACGGCGGCGACAGCGTCGAGCTGCTGGGCCTGCGCTTCGCCGTCATGGACGTGCCCGGCCACACGGCGGGCCACATCGCCTACTTCGCGGCCAGCGCCCAGGGCGCCGACCCGCTGCTGTTCTGCGGCGACACTCTGTTCAGCGGAGGCTGCGGGCGCCTGTTTGAAGGCAGCCCGACGCAGATGCACGCCTCGCTGCAGTCGCTCGCCGCGCTGCCGCCCGAGACGCGCGTTTGCTGCGCGCATGAGTACACGCTGTCCAACCTGCGCTTCGCGCACGAGGTGGACCCCGCCAACGCAGCCCTGGCCGACTACACCGCCTGGTGCCAGGCCGAGCGTGCCGCCGGCCGGCCAACGCTGCCCGCCCGCATCGGCACCGAGATTCGCATCAACCCCTTCTTGCGCTGCACCGAACCCGCGCTGCGCGACGCCGCCCGGCGCCACGCGCCCATCAAACTCCCGACCGCGCCTAGCCCGGTCGACGTCTTCGCCACGCTGCGCGAATGGAAGAACGGATTCCGATGACGCTGATTCACCGCCTGTCCCCGATCGCGATGGCCCTGCTGCTCGCGGCCTGTGCCACCACCGCCCCGCCTGCGGAGGTCGCCGCCCCCGTCTCCCCCCCCTCCCCTCCCGCCGTCCTCGCTGCCGCCAGTGCCTCGTCCGAGGCGCCCATGGCCGCGGCACCTGCGCGCGCGATGGCCGCCGAGCTGCTGGAGGACAACCTGCGCCCGGGCGAGAAGATCGACCTCGACTCGCCCGATGCCAGCGCCGACCTGTGGGCGCGCGTGCGATTGGGTTTCCAGCTGCAGGACCTTGACGACGACTGGGTGCACAAGGCCGAGGCCTGGTACAGCGCCCGGCCCGACTACGTCGAGCGCATGACCACGCGCGGCAGCCGCTACCTGTTCCACATCGTCGACGAGGTCGAGAAGCGCGGCATGCCCACCGAACTGGCGCTGCTGCCCTTCATTGAGAGCGCCTTCGTCACGCACGCCGTGTCCAGCGCCAAGGCCACGGGCATGTGGCAGTTCATGCCAGCCACGGGCCGCGACTTCGACCTGAAGCAGAACATCTTCCGCGACGACCGCCGCGACGTGCTGGCCTCCACCCGCGCCGCCCTCGACTACCTGGGCCGGCTGCACCGGCAGTTCGGTGACTGGCATCTGGCACTCGCCGCCTACAACTGGGGCCAGGGCAATGTGCAGAAGGCGATCGCGCGCAACCAGCGCCTGGGTCTGCCCACGGACTACGCCAGCCTGAAGATCCCCGACGAGACGCGCTACTACGTGCCCAAGCTGCAGGCTGTGAAGAACATCGTCTTCGCGCCCGACCGCTACGCGCTGAGCCTGCCGCCGGTAGCGAACCACCCCTACTTCCTGAGCGTGAAGATCGAGCGCGACATCGACGTCGCCCTGGCAGCCCAGTTCGCCGGCATCTCGCTGGAGACCTTCCAGCAGTTCAACCCGCAAATGAACAAGCCGGTCATCCTGGCCGCGGCCACTCCGCAGGTGCTGCTGCCCTACGACCAGGCCAGCGCCTTCGCCGAGAACATGGCCCGCCACAGTGGCGCCATGGCGACCTGGACCGCCTGGGTCGTGCCCAAGACCATGAGCCCCGCCGACGCAGCCAAGCGCGCCGGCATGTCAGAGACGCTGCTGCGCGAGGTCAACCACATCCCGCCCAAGATGCTGGTCAAGGCCGGTTCCACGCTGCTGGTGCCACGCGGCGAGCATGTGCGCGACGACGTCTCGGAGCGCCTGGCCGACACCGCTGCGCTCAACCTGGCGCCCGACGCACCGCCGCTGCGCCGCTTGTCGCTGAAGGCCGGCAAGGCCGACACGGTCGCCAGCATCGCCGCGCGCTACAAGCTGCGCACGGAGCAGGTGGCGCAGTGGAACAAGGTGGGCAGCGCCTCGCGCTTCAAGCCCGGCCAGGCGGTGGTGGTCTACACAGCCTTCCAACCGACGCCGAACAAGGCGACCACCGTGGCCACCAATGCACCGGTCAAGGCCAAGGCCGGCACGCGCACAGCCGCCAAGCCGGGCGCCAGTTCACGCCCCGTCGCCAAGGCGCGCGGTGGCAAGGGCGGCCGCAACGTCGTCGCATCCGCGGCGCCCTGAACCCAGGCTCAGCGCACGAAGAACAGCGCTGCGCAGGTCACCAGGCCGGCCACCCACACCAGCGAGCGCAGCGACGCCTTGTCGGCGACGTAGAGCCCGACAAACGCCAGCCGCGCGGCAACGAAGCCTGCGGCCAATGCGTCCACCGTACCCTGTGCCGCCTGGTGCTGATGGGCCACGAAGAGACCGGCGATGAACACCGGCAGCGCCTCCCAGCTATTGGCCTGGGCCGCGTTGGCACGGGCCTGCCAGCCTTCCAGCCGGGCCAGCCATTCGCGCGGCTGGTTGTTGTCAAAGCCGCCTTCGCGGCGGCGCTTGCCGAAGCCCTTGGACTTGGCCAGCCCTGCGCAGGCGATGGGCAGCACACAGGCGACCAGCAGACAGAGTTGGGCAAGGGTCATGGGTGCTCCTGGAGGGTCTGACGTCTTTCCAAGCGTCCGCCGTGGAACTGGCCTGGCCAGACGTCGGGCGGCACCACCGTGAGGGGGCCGGCGAAGCCGGTGAGGGGTGGGCTCATCTTCTGTCGGTCAGCGCGTGGGCGATGGTGCCCAGGTCCACGTATTCGAGCTCGCTGCCCATTGGCACGCCGCGTGCCAGCCGAGTGGCCTTGATGCCGCGCGCGCGCAGCGCCTCGCTCAGCACATGGGCCGTGGCCTCGCCCTCGGCCGTGAAGCTGGTCGCGAGGATGACCTCCTCGACACCGGCCTCGCTCGCCCGCTCCAGCAGTTCCGCCGCGCCGATCTCGCGCGTACCGACGCCATCCAGCGGGGACAAGCGCCCCAGCAGCACGAAGTAGTAGCCGCGGTAGGAGGCGGTGCGCTCCAGCGCCGCCTGGTCCGCCGGCGTCTCGACGACGCACAGCAGCCGCGCATCGCGCTCGGCGTCTGCGCAGACGCTGCAGATCGGCGTCTCGCTAAAGGTGTGGCAGCGCTGGCAGTGGTTGATGTGCTCACCGGCCGCTGTCAACGCCGCAGCCAGCCGGCCCATCGCCAGCCGGTCGTGCTGCAGCAGGTGATAGGCCATGCGCTGGGCCGACTTCTGGCCCACGCCGGGAAGGCGCTTGAGCGCCTCGATCAACGTCTCTAGCGCGTTCAAACCGAAGCCGTGCGGTCAGAGATTGATCGCCTCCGCAGGCGCGATCTCATCAAGCAGCAGCCTTGGAACTGGCTTTGCCAGGCCACTGGCTGCGCCCCCTTGAGGTGGGGGTGCGAAGCGCTTCGGGGGTGGGTCATCAAAACGGAAACTTCATCCCCGGGGGCATCGGCATGCCAGCGGTCAGCTTGCCCATCTTCTCGCTGCTGGTCGCCTCGGCGCGGCGGGCCGCATCGTTGAAGGCAGCGGCGACGAGGTCTTCCAGCATGTCCTTGTCATCAGCCAGCAGGCTGGGGTCGATGGTGACGCGGCGGACTTCGTTCTTGCAGGTCATGACAACCTTCACGAGGCCGGCGCCGCTCTGGCCTTCGACCTCGATGTTGGCGAGCTCTTCCTGCGCCTTCTTCAGGTTGTCCTGCATCGCCTGGGCTTGCTTCATCAAGCCGGCGAGTTGGCCTTTCATCATGATCGTGTCCTTGTCAAAGAGAGGGGGTCAGCGGCTGCACGGAGCCCGGCAGGATGCGCGCTGAAGGGAATTGAGTGAGCAGTGTGCGCGTCATTGGGTGCTGGGCGGCCAGGTCTTCGGCCGCACGCTGCTGCGCCTCGGCGCGGGCCACTGTGCGCAGCGCGATGGAATCCTCGGCCACGCCGGCTTCGATGTCCAGCCTGGCATCCAGCGCGGCTTCAAGCTTGGCCACCAGGGCGGACGCGCGCAGCGATTCACGCTCGACACGCAGCGTCCAGACCTCGCGGCCGTCGACGGTCACGCAGCCCAGCGCCTGGGCCTGGCGGGCCAGCTCGCCCGTCATGCCGAGCAGGTTGAGCGCAGCGATGCGCTCGGCCCACTGCGCGCCTTCGGGCGTCTCGCGCAGCTCGGCACGCCGCGGCATCTCGGGTTCGCGGGTGGCAACAGGCGCCGACGCCGGTGCATCGTCCGCGTCCATCCAGGGCGGCGGCGCGTCGTCGGGCGGTGGGCCATCGGGGTCCATGCCGTCGTCATCGGCCGCAGCGGCAGGCTCGACCGGACGCGGGCGCAGCCGGTCGCTGAAGCTGGGAGCGGCCGGCTCGGCCAGCTTGGGCGCCAGCGCTACGGGCTGGGGCGCGGCAACCGGTGCCGCGACGACCGGCGCGGGTGCGGGAAGCGGCACGGGGACGGGGACGGGGGCCGCCACGACCGGCACCGGCGCGGCCGCCTTGGGCAAGGGCACCGGCACGACTGCCTTGGCCACCGCCGCCGGCCGCACCAGAGCCGCGGCCTTGACCGGCTTGGGCTGTGTACCCGCAGGCCGGAACGCCAGCATGCGCAGCAAGACCATCAGTAGGCCCGCGTATTCGTCCGGCGCCAGGTGCAGCTCGGCGCGGCCGTGCAAGGCCATGCTGTACATCAGCTGGATCTCATCGGCCGGCAGCAGTGTGGCCAGGCGCTTGATCTCGGCAGTCTCGGGGTCAGCTTCGTCCAGCGCGGTGGGTGCGGCCTGCGCCAGCGCCATCTGCTGCAACAGCGTGGCCAGGTCCTCCAGCGTGCCGGCCGCAGACAGGCCCGCGCCGCGCAGCGCATCGGCCTGGGCGACGACTGCCTCGCCGCTCGCTGCCGCCAGCGCGTCGACGATGGCGACAATGTGGCCGCGGTCCACACTGCCCAGCATCTGGCGCACGCCAGCCTCGCTCAAGCTGCCCGCACCGAAGGCGATGGCCTGGTCGGTCAGCGACAGCGCATCGCGCATGGAGCCGCGCGCCGCGCGTGACAGCAGCCGCAGTGCGCCGGGCTCGGCCGGCACGCTCTCGGCGCCCAGCACATTGCCGAGGTGCATCTGCACGTCCGCTGCGGCCATGGGGCGCAGGTTGAACTGCAGACAGCGCGACAGCACAGTGACCGGCACCTTCTGCGGGTCGGTGGTGGCCAGCACAAACTTCAAGTAGTCCGGCGGCTCCTCCAGCGTCTTGAGCATCGCGTTGAACGCGGTGTTGGACAGCATGTGCACTTCGTCGATCATGTAGACCTTGAAGCGCCCGACCACCGGTTTGTAGACCGCTTGGTCCAGCAGCTGCGAGATCTCCTCGACGCCACGGTTGGAGGCGGCGTCCAGCTCCACGTAGTCGACGAAGCGGCCCGAGTCGATGTCCCGGCAGGCCGGGCACACACCGCAGGGCTGGGCCGTGATGCCGCCCGTGCCGTCCGGCCCGGTGCAGTTCAGGCTCTTGGCGAGGATGCGCGACACCGTCGTTTTGCCGACGCCGCGCGTGCCGGTGAACAGGTAGGCGTGGTGCAGGCGCCCTTGCGTCAGCGCGTTGGCCAGGGCCTGGACGACATGCTCCTGGCCG
The DNA here is from genome assembly GCA_016195825.1 of Burkholderiales bacterium. GTDB lineage: Bacteria > Pseudomonadota > Gammaproteobacteria > Burkholderiales > Burkholderiaceae_C > Pelomonas. The sequence goes on from JACPYV010000110.1 coordinate 30,152, forward strand.
ACGAGCTGCTCGAAACTCTGCGGACGGTATTTGCGGGCCAGGACCTGATAACTCATGGGACGGATTCTAGGTGGCCCCTCCGTCGATAATTACCGGATGACCAGCACCGCAGCTCCCCTCACCTACGACCAGGCCGGCGTCAACTACGACCTGATCGATCCGCTCAAGATCACCGCGCAGCGCGCCGCCGCCGCCACCGGCGCCCACCTGGGCGCGCACGGCTTTACCGAAGTCGCGGCCTCGCGAGGCGAGTCGGCTTACGTGGTCGACGTGGGCCCGTTCTACATGGCCTCCATCGTCGAGTGCCTGGGCACCAAGACGCTGGTGGCCGACGAGATGGCCAAGCTGATGGGCAAGAGCTTTTTTGCCGGCATCGCGCAGGACACCATCGCGATGGCCATCAACGACCTGATCACAGTCGGCGCCACGCCGCTGGTCGTGCAGGCCTACTGGGCCGCTGGCGGCAGCGACTGGTTCGGCGACGCGCAACGCGCCCAGGCGCTGGTGGCCGGCTGGAAGGCCGCCTGCGACACCTGCCAGGTTGCCTGGGGCGGCGGCGAGACGCCGGCGCTGGCCGGCATCGTGGAAGAAGGCCGAATCGACCTGGCCGCGTCCTGCACGGGTTTGATCAACCCGAAGGAACGCCTGTCGGTCGGCGACAAGCTGGGTGCCGGCGACGCCATCGTGCTGCTGGCCTCCAGCGGCATCCACGCCAACGGCCTGAGCCTGGCGCGCAAGCTGGCGGAGCGCCTGCCGGGCGGCTACCTGACCGAGATCGAGCCCGGCGTGACCTACGGCGAGGCACTGCTGGCCCCCACCGCGCTGTACTCGCCCGTGACCGAAGCGCTGTGGAAGGCCGGCATCGCGCCGCACTATTGCGCCAACATCACCGGCCACGGCTGGCGCAAGCTGCTGCGCCACCCCAGCCAGCTGACCTACCGCATCCACACCGTGCCGCCCAAGACGGCGGTGCTGGAATTCATCCAGCAACAGGCCGGCCAAGACGACCGCGAGGCCTACTCGACGCTGAACATGGGCGCCGGCTTCGCGATCTTCGTCAAGGCGGAAGACGCCGAGCGCACGGCGCAGATTTCGCGCGAATGCGGCATCGAAGCCTGGGTGGCTGGCAGCGTAGAGGCGGGTGGGAAGCAGCTGCTGATCGAGCCGCTGGGCATCCGCTTCAGCGAAGACGACCTGCACCTGCGCTGAAATGTCAGGATCGCGGCTCCTGCAGGCCGAGCGCCGGGCCGCTCCCAAGCTGGCCCGCCAGGGTAATGAGCCTGGCGGTCAATCCGCCAAGCATCGCCGTCCCTTCGAGGGACCTGCTGGGCTCGCCTGCGTTCAGCAGTGCAAGACCGGACGGGGGGCGCCATGACCTGGTTCTACTCGCAGATGGTCCAGTGGCATGTGCTGCTGGCCTGGTGCAGCGTGGCCTTGTTCTTCACGCGCGGGCTGCTGTTCCAGTTCGGCACGCCGCAACTGCAGGAGATCGCTAAGGATGCACGGCTGCTGGTGCTGGTGTTCGGCGTCAATGCCTGCCTGGTCGTCACGGGCCTGAGTTTGTGGGGCTCCATCGGCTACAACCCGGTGACCGACTGGTGGTTGGGAGTCAAGCTGGTCGCGCTGGTGGGCTACATGGTGAGCGGCCACTGGGCCATGAGCCAGCAGCGCCTGCATCTGCTGGGTTATTTCACGGCGCTTGCGCTGTTGATGCTGGCGATGGACCTGTCCATCAACCGGGCCTTCCTCCCCGGTTAGAATCTCGCTCGACGGGCCTCCCCGCATGGAAGCGCGCCCAACCGGGTCAGGTGGGGAACCAAGCAGCCCTAAGCGTTGCAACCAGTGCCGGGGTCAGGCTCGTCACCCTCCCGTCCTCACCACGCAGCATGGCGCCCGCCAAGGGCGGCTGATGTCTGCTAGAGCCAGCGAACGAGGCACAGCATGGACCGATTCACCGGCGGTTGCCTGTGCGGCAATGTGCGATTCGTGGCGGTGGGGCGGCCCTTTCGGGTCGGCATCTGCCACTGTCTGGACTGCCGCAAGCACCATGGCGCCCTCTTCCACGCCTCGGCGATATTCCCGCCGGATGCGGTGACCCTCACCGGCGAGACGGGCGACTACGCCGGGCGGCATTTCTGCCGCCGCTGCGGTTCGCCCGTGTTCGGGCGCTCTGCGGACGAGATCGAGCTGAACCTGGGTTCACTGGACGAGCTGGACCAGCTGACGCCGACCTACGAACTCTGGACGGTCCGCCGCGAGGCCTGGCTGCCGGCGTTTGCGCTAACGCGACGCTACGCCAACGATCGCGACGAAAGCAGCCGCCACGAGGCTTAGGCCGCGTCGCGTCAGTTGCCCGGCGCCTTCGGGATGTCGGTCGTGCGCACAGTCAGGGTCTTCATCTGGCCCCCAGCGGCGACGCTGCCGTCCACCTGGCCCTCACGCACCAGCCTTTCGCACATCTCGCGGTCTTCCGCGGGCTGAGCCTGGCAGCGCTTGAGCGCGTTGGCGGCCCACTGCTCCGGGCGGTCCCCGGGCGAGATCAGCCGGCCCTGGCGGGCCTGGCCGTAGGCCGCGCTGGCTTCGCGCAGGCAGGCGTTGCGTGGCTGGCTGGTCTTGCCGGTCATGCAGTCGGCTCTTTCGCGCTCGTATTGAAGGCGCAGCGGGTCGGCGTGCCTGGCCGTGGGAGCAGCTTGCGCGGCGCCGCCCAAGGCCAGCAGGCCGGCGGCGAGCCAGGTGGCCACGGCGCGACATCGGTGATAGCTGGGGTGTGTCATGGTGATCTCCTTGAGTTGATGTGCGCCGAGGCGCTGCTTCAGCCGCGCGCGCGAACCGGCTGGTTGTCGTTCGAGATGTACACCTCGACACGGCGGTTCATCGCGCGGTCGGAGGTGCTCGCGTTACTGGCCACCGGGTATTGCTCGCCGTAGCCACGCGTGGCCACACGGGTCGGGTCGACGCCTTGGGCGCGCAGCGCATCGGCCACGGCCTGCGAGCGGCGCTGCGACAGCGTCAGGTTGGTCTGGTCGCTACCGGTGCTGTCGGTGAAGCCCTCGATCAGCACGCGACGGTCCGGGTGCTGGTTCAGGTAGCTGGCGAGCTTGGTGATGGAGGCCTGCGCGGCCGGCCGGATCTCGGCGCGGCCGGTCTCGAATAGCACGTCGCCCAGCGTGACGAGCATGCCGCGATCGGTCTGCTTGGCCTGCAGGTCGGCCAGCTCACGGGCGAGCAACGCGGCCTGGGCCTGCGCCTGGGCGGCATCCGCGGTGGCCCCAGCAGCCTGCTGGCGGGCGGCATTGGCGTCTGCATTGGCGTTGGCTGCGGCGACCTGCGCGCTGGCGGCCTGGGCCTGGGCGATGTTGGCGCGTTTGGCGTTGGCATCAGCGCGGGCACGCTCACGGTCGGCCTCGGCGGCCTTGATGGCGTCCTCCTCGGTCGCCGCCTTGGCCAGGGCCATCGCGGTGCGGGCCTGCGTAGAGGCCACGTAGGCGGCGGAATCGATGTCGGCCGGAGATTCACGCTTGGCGCTCAGCTCCTCGGCTCGCTTGAGCGAGTCGGCGGCCTTTTTGATGTCCAGCGACGCGTACTTCAGCACGCCGGGGTCGGTCTCGGCGGCGCGCACGTTGGCGCGGGCCTGCTGCAACTGGGGCGTGACGGTGGGGGCGCTGGCGCAGCCGGCGAACAGCGCACAGGCGGCGGCCAGTGCTGTCAGGGAGGTGGCAAATCGGGCGGAATTCATGCGGGTCCTTTCGAGGGATTCAGGAACGGTTGAGCTGCGCCTGCAGCTGTCGGATGCTTTCGCGCACCTCGGTCAGCGCACGGCTGGAGCGGGCGGTCCGGGCGGTCGCCTGGGCCAGGGCCGCGTCAGCGGCAGCCTCATCGGCGAGCTGGCGGGCCTGCACATAGTCCTTGCGGGCCATGGCGGCGTTGGCGCGGGTCAGCTTGTCTCGCGCGGTGGAGAGCTCGGCAGGCGCCTCGGTGGCGTTGCCGGCGGCCTGGTCGACGGAGGCGTTGGCCACCGCCATCTGTTCCTTGGGCTCGGGGGTCGAGGCACAGGCGGCCAGCGCAAGCGCGGCACAGGCCACGAGAACTGCCCGGCCATTCCTTGTTATCGAATGCGGATTCATCAGAGACTCCTGTTTATGGTTTGACCGGACGTTGGCGGGAGCCAGCGGGTCGGGTCGGTGCGGCTGCAGACTGCCATTCCAGTATTCGCTTGCGCTGCCTCGCGGCAGGTCGGAGGGCGCCGCGTGCGCGGTCGGCGTCTGGCCCCACACGCTGTGGGACAGGCCCTACGCCCCTGTAGGCATGTCAGCGCGGGCCGGGAGCCGGGCCGGCCTGCGGGCAATGTGCCGGCGGCTCAATGCCGCATGCGGCGCCGCCCCTCGGGCGCCGAGGCAGGCAAGACCGATCCGACGTGCCCTCGTCCAGCGAGGCAAGCCGAGGCGAGGGACTTCAGGTACTTGCCTGCCGGAAGGCCATCACGGCCTGGTTGCGCAGCGTGCGCAGCAGCGAGAGCTGCTTGTCGTCCAGACGCACAGCGCCGGCTTGGGCATGGTCGGCGTAGATCAGGCCCAGCGGGGCGCCCTTGAGCATCAACGGCAGCAGCAGGAAGCTCTGCGCGTGCAACTCGCCCTTGAACCACACGGGCAGCCGGGCGGCAATGTTGGCGGCGCGGGCATCCTGGATCAGCGTGTCGGCGCCCTTCAAGCAGACCGCGGCCAGCAGGTCGGGCGGCTGGCCGGTCAGATCCACCCGCAGCAGCGGCGCGAGGCGCTCCACGTCGTCGCCCACGCCCAAGCGGCCGGTCAGCGTCTGACCGCGCGCGTCACGCAGGCAGAAGATGACGCGGCGCAGGCCCAGCGCACGGTAGATGGTCTCCAGGATCATGCGCAGCACGCCGTTGAGCTGGAAGCTGTTGACCATCGCGTCGGTGATCTCCTGGATGCCGGCGGCCAGCAGCTCGCTGGCCAGGGCCGAGTCCGGCGGCGCGCCGGCCTCGGTGCGCTCCAACACCTGGGTCGGTGCCAGCTCGTGGGCGGTCAGCGAGTCATGCACCGACGGCGCCAGCGGGGCCAGCAGGCGCTGCGCGCGCGAGTCGCGCGGCAGGCGCAGGTCCAGCGCCTCTGTCATCTGCGCCAGGCGCTGGCGCGCAGTGTCGGCGGCCTGTTCGAAGGACTCGGCCGTGACGCCCAGCGCGCGTGCATGCCGCTGGGCCAGCGCACGCAGCCGGGCGTGGGCCTGCTCGGGCGGCGTCTGCAGGATGAGGTCGGCCATGTCGTTGGACGCGCGGGCCAGCCAGCGCTGGCGCTCGGCCGCGTCCTCGATCAGCTTGGGCGGCGCATCGCCACCGGGGCGGCGCATCGCGCGCTGCAGGCTGTCCGGCAGGCCCCATTGCCGGGCCACGCCCAGGCCCAGTGCCTCGTAGCTCATGCCCAGCACCTGCGCAGACGCAGCCGCCTCGCTGAGCGGTGGCGGCCCGCCGTCCACGGCGCTGACGAGGCGGCGCACGGCCTCGGCCTCCTCGGGGAAGTAGAACTCGGTCAGCGAGCGCCCCAGGTGGTGGAACATCGCGCACAGGAACGCCTCCTCGGCGTCGCGCTCGTTCAGGCACAGCTCACGCGCCAGCGACGCAGCCATCAGCGAGCGCAGGAAGTCCTCGCGCAGCCGCTGGGCATGGCCCTTGTTTTCCATGCGCTCCAGCAGCACCAGGCTCAGCGCCAGGTTGCGAATGCCGGCGAAGCCGATCAGCGCCACCGCACGCGACACGGTGCTGATGCCACCGCCGCCCGCATGCCGGTAAGCCGCCGTGTTGACCAGGCGCAGCAGCTTCTGCGTCAGCGCCACGTCCTTCAGGATCTCGTTGGACATGCCTGCCAGGCTCTCGTGCTCGGACTGCGTCAGACGCTGGATGCGGCTGATGGCATCCGACAGCGCCGGGAAGTCGCTCTTGTGGCGCATCCGGCGCAGCAGGAAGTCCAGCACCGGCGCGTCCTGCGCGTCGGCGTCGGGCTCGGCGACGGGGCGCAGCCAGGCCGCCAGCGCATCGTGCATCAACGCGGCGCTGGGCCAGCGCGCCGTGGGCTCGCGCGCCAGTCCCCGCTGCACGATGGCGCGCAGGGCGTCATCCACGTCGCTGGCAAGGCCCGAAGGCAGCACCAGGTCGGTGGTCTGCACACGCTGGATGGCGCGCCAGGGGTCGCTGTCATGATTGAGCCGCTGGCCGGACAGCATCTCGGCCAGCATGACGGCGGCGGCGAACACGTCCATCTGCGGGTGGGGCGGTGCGCCGCGCGCCGCCTCCGGCGAGATGTAGCCCGGCGTGCCGACGATGCGGGTCGGCGTGTCATTGGCCGGTGACACCCGCGCCGCGATGCCGAAGTCCATCACCCGCGCCCGGCCGCGTGCGTCCAGCAGGATGTTGCTGGGCTTGAGGTCACGGTGCACGATGCCAGCGGCATGCGCGGCGGTCAGCCCGTCTAGCACGCCCAGCATCAGCGTGACGGCCTCGGCCGCCGTGGGCTTGGGGCCGGCGCGCAGCCGCTGGCTTAGCGTGCCGCCGCTGACGTACTCGAAGACGAGGTAGGAGTGCCCGCCCTGGGTGTCGGCCTCGAAGACCGGCACGATGCTGGGGTGGGTCAGCCGGCTGACGGCGCGGGCCTCATGCAGCCATTCGTCCACGCTGCCCGGCTCGGCCGCGGGCTTCAGCAGCTTGACGGCCACCTCGCGGTCCAGCAGCGGGTCATGCGCCAGCCAGACCGTGGCCGGCGCGCCCTCACCCAGACGTTGTAGCATCCGGAAGCGGCCCAGTTGGGGTGGCAGGTCGTCGGCCATGGGGCAGGTGCCTTCAGGAGCCGCCGCCACGGCTTGCCAGCCGGTCGCGCAGCGGCGACGGCGAGGCCGCCTGGGCGGGCGCAGGCACCGGTGGCGCACTGCCGGGCCGTTGCGTACCGGGGTTGAGCGCTTCCATGACCTCGCGCAAGCCGATGCCCAGCGCCTTGGCGTAGCGGCGCGTGGCGGCGTCCACGCCGGGGCGGCGGCGCGCCTCGGGCAGGCCCAGGGCGTCGATCAGTTCATTGGCCAGGCTGCAGGTCAGGCGGATGCTGTCGGCGTCGCTGCGCGGCGGGTGCACGGGCGCATCCATCGGCTGGCGGCGGATCATCTGCACCAGCTCGTCGCCCAGGCCCCAATGGCGGGCCACGGCGGCGCCCAGCGCGTCCAGGTCGCAGCCCAGCACGGCGTAGGCTGCAGCCTGCTCGCTCAAGCTGGGCGGGTTGGGCTGGTCCTCGGTGGGCTCGGGCGGCACCATGAGCTGGCGGATCTGCTGCGCGTCGTCTGGGAAGTGGTACTGCAGCAGCAGCCGGCCCAGGTTCTGCATGACGGTGATGAGCTGCACTACCTCGGCGTCGTAGCCGGCCGGGCGCAGCGCCTGGGCGACCTGGCCGGCCTTGGTGACGCGGGCCATCAGCTTGCGCAGCAGCTCGGCTGCCACCGGCTGCAGCGGGCCCGGCCAGGGCTTGAGCGCGTTGGCGGCCAGTTGCAGGCCATCCAGTCCCAGCATTTGGATGGCGCGCTGCATGTTCAGCACGGTCTCGCCTGCATGGCCGTTCTGTTTGAGCGCGTTGTTGACGCGGCGCACCAACTCCAGGCTCAGCGCCATATCCTTCAGCACCAGGTCGGACAAGGCGCTGGCGTGCTGCGCCTCCAGGCCCGAGCCCGCCGTGAAGCGGTGCATGCCGGTCGTGGTGGTGGGCAGGTGGCCGATGCGCTGCAGCTTGTCCATCAGCAGTGCGATGGGGCCGCCACTGTCGTGCGCGGCGGCCGTGCGCCAGCCGTCCAGCGCGCGCCAGAAGCTGCGTGCCAGGTGGTACCGCTGGCGCAGCTGCCGGTCGGTCGCGCGGTTGCAGATGGCGCGCAGCGGGTCAGGGATGGGGTGCGGTGTCTCCCAGCCCAGGCGCACCATCTCGCGCCCGGCAGGCTGCATCTGCTGCACGACGGCCTGCAGGTCGTTTTCCTCCAGCACCGGCTTGCCGCTGAGGATGCGGTTCAGCATCAGACCCACGCAGAGCACGTCCTCTTCGGCCGACTCGCGCACGGCGCGGCGGGTGACGGCGTTGAAGTCGACAGTCGCTGGGAAGACTTCCTGCGCCACCTCCAGGCGGATGAGGCGGACCTTGTCGTTCGCATCGATGATCAGGCTGGCGGTCTGGATGTCGCGGTGCGCGTGGCCGGCCTCGTGGGCGAAGGCCAGGCCCTCCAGCAGTTGGGCGATCCAACTTGCCGCGTCCAGCGGCAGCGGCGCGTTCTGGCGCGCCAGGCGCTCATCCAGTGTCTCGCCGAGTGCGCGGTCGTAAGCGACATAGGGCCAGTTCTCGACCTGGCCGATCTCGAACGGCACCGCCAGGTTGGGATGCTGCACGCGCTCGGCGCCCTGGGCCATGCGCAGCCAGTGCTCCAGTGCGAGCGCACTGTTGGGCTTGTCGCGAGGCATACACAGCATCAGCTCCTGGCCGTGGCGTTCATCGAAGACACGCCAGACCAGGCTGCGCGCGCTCTTGGACAGCAGGGCGCGCAGCTCGAAGCGGCCAAAGCTTCGCAGCGGTGTGGTGGCGGGGCTGGGATCGGGCACGGTAAATGGACGCGGCTGTAACAGTTGTTATCCCCGCATTGGACTCCAGGCTGGACTGGCCAAGCTGGCTGGCAGGCGTCGAAATGCGACGGATTTCTACCGCAATCCGGGTCTTGCGTGCATCAGCTCACGGTCCGGTCTCGGGGGTCTCAGGCGGTCAGCTGAGCCCAGACCTTGTCCAACCGCTTCACGCTGACGGGCTGCGGCGTGCGCAACTCCTGCGCGAATAGGCTAACGCGCAACTCCTCCAACTGCCAGCGGAAGTCGTCCAGCCGCGCATCCCGCACACCCTTGAGCTCGGCCACGCGACGCGTGTAACGCTGCTCCAGCGGCTTGACCTCGCTCATCAGCTTGGCGTCACGGGCCGGGTCGGCACGCAGCTTGTCCAGCCGCGTGGTGATGGCCTTGAGGTAGCGCGGCAGGTGCTGCAGCTGGGTCCACGGGGTGTCGAGCGCAAAGCGCTTGGGCACCAGGCGTTGCAGCTGCGCGCTGACGTCGTCGGACACGTCCTTGGTCGGGCGCGAGTCCTTCAGCTTGCGGGTGGCGTTGGCCAGTTCCTGCAGCACTGCGTGCACGGCGCGGGCGACCTCCTGCGCGATCAGGTTGAGCCGGCTGCGGCCTTCCTCGATGCGCTTCTTGAAGCCGATGGGATCGGTCGGCAACGGGTCGGCCAGGAAGGCGCGGTCCAGCGCGACGCCGATGACCTGGTCGCGCAAGTCCTCCGCCGTGCCCAGGGCCATGTACAGCACGGACATGCGCTGCAGGTCGGGGATGTTCTTCTCCAGGAATCGCAACGGCTCCTTGAGCTGCAGCGCGATCAGACGGCGCAGGCCGGCGCGGTGCCTCGCGGCGGCGACCTCGGGCTCGTCGAAGACCTCGATCTCGACGTGCGCGCCCTTGTCGATCAGCGCCGGGAAGCCGATCAGCGTCTGGCCGCCCTTCTTCACTTCCAGCAGCTCGGGCAGTTCGCCGAAGGTCCAGTCCGTGTACGCCTGGCTGGCGTCACGCGCGGGCGCAACGGGCTTGACGATCTCGGCGCGGATGCCGCGTGCGGGCTGAGCTTGCTGGGGCTTGGGCGCCGGTTCAACCACCGGCAGCTTCAGCGCCGCCAGCGCCTGGAAGGCCGACCGCGCCTGCCCGCCCAGCTCCGCCTTCAGCGCGGCGAGCTGTCGGCCCTGCCCGAGCTGGCGGCCATGCTCGTCGACGACGCGGAAGTTCATGAACAGATGCGGCGCCAGCTGCTCCAGCTTGAAGTCGTTGCGCTGCACGGCGATCTGGGAGCGATCCTTCACGGCCCGCAGCAGCGTGTCCACCAGACCGCCATGGCAAAACGGCTGCAGTTCGACGAACTCTGCCACGAAGTCCGGCAGCGGCGTCAGCCGCGCACGCGGCTTCTGGTGCAGGCTTTTCAGCAGCGCCGTCACCTTGGCGGCCAGCATGCCGGGCACCAGCCACTCGGCGCGCTCCTCGCTGACCTGGTTGAGCGCAAAGATGGGCACGGTCACCGTCAGGCCGTCGCGCGCGTCGCCAGGCTGGTGCAGGTAGGTCGCCGCACAGTCCACACCGCCCAGGCGGATGACCTTGGGGAAGGCCTCGCTGGTGACGCCCGACGCCTAGTGGCGCATCAGCTCGTCCTGGCTGAGCTGCAGCAGCTTGTCGTCGCTCTTGCTGGCCTCGCGCCACCACTTCAGCAGCGTGGCGCCGCTGAACACGTGCGCCGGCAGCTTGTCGTCGTAGAAGGCGTAGATCAGCTCGTCATCCACCAGCACGTCCTGCCGGCGCGACTTGTGCTCCAGCGCTTCGACCTTCGCGATCTGGCGGCGGTTGTGGGCCAGGAAGGGCAGCTGCCGCACCAGGTCTTCCGGCAGCTCGTCGTTGACGATGCCCTCACGGATGAAGATCTCGCGCGCCGCCTTGGGGTCCACGCGGCCGAAGTTCACGCGCTTGTTGCTGTACAGAACGATCCCGTACAGCGTCGCCCGCTCCAGCGCCACGACCTCTGCGGCCTTCTTCTCCCAATGCGGCTCCAGCAGCTGGGTCTTGATCAAGTGGCCGGCGATGGGCGGCAGCCATTGCGGCTCGATGTTGGCGATGCCGCGGCCGTACAGGCGCGAGGTATCCACCAGCTCGGCGGCCACGATCCAGCGGCCCGGCTTCTTGCTCAGGTGCGCGCCGGGGTGGCGGTAAAACTTGATGCCGCGCGCGCCGAGGTACCAGTCCTCGTCGTCACTCTTCTGGCCGATGTTGCCCAGCAGGCCGGCCAGCATAGACAGGTGCAGCTGCTCGTAGGTGGCAGGGCTCTGGTTCAGCCGCCAGCCGTGCTCGGCGATGACCGTGTGCAGCTGCGAGTAGACATCGCGCCACTCGCGCACGCGGCGTGGGCTGATGAAGTTCTCGCGCAGCAATTGCTCGTGACGGCGGTTGGACAGCTTGTGCTCCGTGCCACCGCCCTTGCTTTCTTCCAGCCATTTCCACAGCTTCAGGTAGCCGCTGAACTCGCTCTTCTCGTCGTCGAACTTCTTGTGCTTCTCGTCGGCGGCCTGCGCGGCCTCCATCGGCCGGTCGCGCACGTCCTGGCCGCTCAGCGCCGACGCGATGACCAGCACCTCCGATAGCGCCTCGCGGTTTTTGGCCTCCAGGATCATGCGACCCACGCGCGGGTCCAGCGGCAGGCGCGACAGCTCCTTGCCGAGGGGCGTCAGTTCGTTGGCGTCGTCGGTGGCGCCCAGCTCGGCCAGCAGCTGGTAGCCGTCGGCAATCGCCTTGGGCCGCGGCGGCTCAAGGAAAGGGAAGCGCTCGACCTCGCCCAGGTGCAGCGCCTTCATGCGAAGGATGACGCCGGCCAGGCTGGACCGCAGAATTTCCGGGTCGGTGAACTTAGGCCGCTCGTTGAATTCCTTCTCGCTGTAGAGCCGGATGCAGATGCCGTTGCTCACGCGGCCGCAGCGGCCCGCGCGCTGGTTGCTCGCCGCCTGGCTGACCGGCTCGATCAGCAACTGCTCGACCTTGTTGCGGTAGCTGTAGCGCTTCACGCGCGCCAGGCCAGGGTCGATGACGTAGCGGATGCCCGGCACCGTCAATGAGGTCTCGGCCACGTTGGTCGCCAGCACGATGCGGCGCTGGCCGTGGGGCTCGAACACCTTGTCCTGCTCAGCCTGCGATAGCCGCGCGAACAGCGGCAGCACCTCGACGCCGGGCGGGTGGTGTTTCCTCAACGCCTCTGCCGCCTCCCTGATCTCGCGCTCGCCGGGCAGGAAAACCAGCACGTCGCCGCCGCCCTCGCGCCACAACTCGTCCACCGCGTCGGTGATCGCGTTGTTCAGGTCGTACTCGCGGCTTTCCTCGAACGGCCGGTAGCGCTGCTCGACAGGGAACAGTCGCCCCGACACCGTCAGCACCGGCGCCGGGCCCTTGCTCGACGAGAAATGGTTGGCAAACCGGTCTGCGTCTATGGTGGCGGACGTGACGATGATCTTCAGATCGGGCCGGCGCGGCAGCAGCTCGCGCAGATAGCCCAGCAAGAAGTCGATGTTGAGGCTGCGCTCGTGGGCCTCGTCGATGATGATCGTGTCGTAGGCGCGCAGCAGCGGGTCGCTTTGCGTCTCGGCCAGCAAGATGCCGTCCGTCATCAGCTTGACCGACGCCGTCTTGGCCAGCCGGCCCTGGAAGCGAACCTTGTAGCCCACCACGTCGCCCAGCGGTGTCTTCAGCTCCTCGGCGATGCGCTTGGCCACGCTGCTGGCGGCAATCCGCCGCGGCTGCGTGTGGCCGATGAGGCCGCCACCGTTGATGCGGCCACGGCCCATCGCCAGCGCGATCTTCGGGAGCTGCGTCGTCTTGCCAGAACCGGTCTCGCCGCAGACGATGACGACCTGGTGCTCGGCCATCGCCTGTGCGATCTCGTCGCGGCGCGCGCTGACCGGCAGCGATTCAGGAAATGAAATGGAAAGAGCCGGCTGAACCGGCCGGCTCTCTGTGCGTTCTGAACTCATTGGACGCTTATTGTCCCGCAGCCATGGAGAATCCCGCTCATGACCGCGCTCAGCCTCGTCTTCCCCCACACCTTCGTGCCCTGGTTCCGCGCCGTGGCGCCGTACATCCACGCCTACCGCGGCGAGACCTTCGTCGTCGGCATGCCGGGCGAGCTGGTCGCTGCCGGCAAGCTGAATGCCTTCGTGCAGGACCTGTCCATCCTGCATGCGATGGGCATCAAGATCGTGCTGGTCCACGGCTTCCGCCCCCAGGTCAACGAACAGCTGCTCGCCAAGGGCCAAACGCCGCGCTACAGCCATGGTCGCCGTATCACAGACGCCGTCGCGCTGGACTGCGCCCAGGAGGCCGCCGGCCAGCTGCGCTTCGAGATCGAGGCCGCTTTCAGCCAGGGCCTGCCCAACACGCCCATGGCCAACGCCACCGTGCGGGTCGTTTCCGGCAATTTCCTGACGGCCCGGCCGGTCGGCATCGTCGACGGCGTGGATTTCCAGCACTCGGGCCTGGTGCGCAAGGTGGACGGCGCGGCCATCCAGCGCGCCATCGACATCGGCGCCATCGTGCTGCTGTCGCCCTTCGGCTTCTCGCCCACCGGCGAGGCGTTCAACCTGTCGATGGAGGACGTCGCCACGTCCGCGGCCATCGCGCTGCAGGCCGACAAGCTGTTGTTCGTCTGTGAAGTGCCCGGCGTGCCCGAGAACCCGGACGACCCCGAGAGCCCCATCGACACCGAACTGGCGCTGGCCGACGCCGACCGCATGGTGGCCAAGGCCAGCCCGACGCCGGAGCCGACGGACGTCACCTTCTACCTTCGCCACTGCGCCGAGGCCTGCCGCGCCGGCGTCGAGCGCTCGCACATCATCCCGTTCTCCGTGGACGGCGCGTTGCTGCAGGAGGTCTACACCCACGACGGCATCGGCACCATGGTCGTCGACGAGAAGCTGGAAAGCCTGCGCGAGGCCAGCTCCGACGATGTGGCCGGCATCATCCAGCTTATCGAACCCTTCGAGCGCGACGGCACGCTGGTCAAGCGCAGCCGCACCGAGATCGAACGCGACGCCGAGCTCTACACGGTCATCGAGCATGACGGCGTTATCTTCGGCTGCGCCGCGCTTTACCCGTACGTCGAGGCCCGCACCGCCGAAATGGCCGCGCTGACCGTCTCTGCCGAGGTGCAGGGCCAGGGCGACGGCGACCGGTTGCTCAAACGTATCGAGCAACGCGCCAAGGCCATGGGGCTGGACAGCATCTTCGTGCTGACGACGCGCACCATGCACTGGTTCATCAAACGCGGTTTCCAGCAGGTCGACCCCGAATGGCTGCCCGAGGAACGCAAGCGCAAATACAACTGGGACCGGCGCTCGCTGGTGCTGGTCAAGAAATTCAACTAAGCCCCGAACGGCCCGTCGATACGGCCGGCGCGCTAAAGTGCCGGCCGTTTTCTCTTTTTGTGTCCCAGGAGTCCGCCATGCCCCGCATCGTCCAATGCGCCTATCTGAAGAAGGAAGCCGAAGGGCTGGACTTCCCACCCTATCCCGCGCACACCGAACTCGGCAAGAAGGTGTGGGAAAACGTCAGCAAGGAGGCCTGGGCGGCCTGGATGAAGCACCAGACCATGCTCGTCAACGAAAACCGCCTGAACCTTGCCGACCTGCGCGCTCGTCAATACCTGATGCGCCAGGCGGAGCAGTTTTTCTTCGGCACGGGTGCCGAAGCGGTGGCGGGATATGTCCCGCCGGCGGCCTGAGCACAGTCCGGCAGAAACTGCGGCGGACGCCCAGCTGCGCGCCGCGCAGGCGACGCGCCAGCCCGCGATTTTCGGCACGAGTGCCGAATCGCCGTGGGCCCTGCGCCGCTGATCCAGCGAATCGACCTATTCCGGCGCTGCTCTGTGGCTTTTGTCACTGGGCAATATCCGTGCAATGTCGTTCAGTGTCGCGCGCCGAGTATCGGCAGCAAGCCCACCGCCTCTGCCGAATGCCGCAAGCCGTTGCATCGGCACGAATCCAGATCGTGCAAACCCAGGCGCCGGCAATTCGGAGGCAACATATGAAAACCCGTAGCCACCAACCCACAAAAACTCTTGCCTGATTTCAGGAGCCGCGATTTAATTCAGCTGCGGAGATAATCGCCGGGCACCCGCCCCGCACCTCCGAGGCCCCCGCAGCCCCGCTGCGGCAGTCTCACCGGTCAAATCGCAAGAGGAATAGCAGCATGTCCAATCTCAAGGAACTCCTGGCTCAACGCGCCGCGCTTGATGAACAGATCAGCCAAACCAAGGAGCGTGAACGCAGCGAGGCTGTGGCCAAGGTCAAATCCCTGATGAGCGAGTATGGCCTGTCGGTGGCCGACCTCAGCATGCGCACGCCCAAGCCGGTCAAGGTCTCGAAGGTGGCCGCCAAGTATCGCAACCAGGCCACTGGCGAAACCTGGAGTGGCCGTGGCCTGCAGCCTAAATGGCTGAAAGCTGCGATTGCCGGCGGCGCCAAGCTGACCGATTTCTCGGTTTAAGCAGGCGATCCGCCTGCCCGACCGGATTCCACCGGCCGGCGTACCCACCGCAAATCAGGGCCATCCTCAGGGTGGCCCTTTTTCTTTTGTCTGGCGCCGCCCCCTAAACTCCGGCGATGTCTTTCGTCACGCCGTCCGGGCTGTCAGGGCCAGGGTTTCTCCCCTGGCCGTGCAGGGGCCGTGGCGACGAGATTCGCGCCATGCCCGCCACCTGCCCACACCGCCAACACCCACCGCGCCCGATCGCGGCGGCTTCGGCATGCGCCCAGGCGGGCGACTGAGCCATGGCCGTACATCCCGGCATCGGCGACATGACCGACACGCGCAGCCTCGGCCGGACCGAGTCGAGCCTGGCGGCAGACCTGCCACCGTCCACGACGCTGCCGCCCGGCCCACGCCGCATCCAACCGCAACGCGGCTGGCGCCGGGCACGCCGCGTGGGCCATGCGGCACTGGCCGGCCTGGGCGGCGGCCTGCTGGCTGCCTGGGTGCTGGCGACCGACGCACTGCCGCCCCTGCTGCGGCTGCCCCAACCGCACGGCGCCACGCCGGCAGTCGATCTGCTGGTGCCAATGCTGCTCGCTGCGCTCGGCCTGGCGGCGCTCTGGAGGCTGAGTGCCTGGGTACTACCGCTTGTCATGGCCGGCCTGCTGCTCGGCTGCCGCGTACCGCTACTGCTCGACCCCCGAGCCAGCCCGCAGGGCTTGCTCACGTCTGCGCCGCTGTTGACGACGCTGGCCCTGCCGCTGCTCGCCGCGGTGCTGAACCGCACACTGCTGCGCCGGCTGGGCCTGACGGGCCGGTTCGCCACGCGCCGCGAGATGGCCAGCTTCGCGTTGCTGGCCGGGCTGGCCGCGCCGCTGCTGGCCGGCCTGCTGGCGATGGGCGTATCGACGGCAGCCGGGCTGGCGCTGGGTGGCGCCCTGGCCAGCGCGCTGACGCTGGCCGGCGCTTGGGCCCTTGCCTTGCTGAGCGCCGGCACCGCGCTGCAGGCCAGTTCGCAGAGGCCGCAGCGCGGCGGGCGCCGGACCGGCCGGCTGATCGCCGCCGCCGCCGTGGTGACCCAGGTCGCGCTGGCCTGGCTGCCCGATCCCGGCGCGCTGCTGCTGGCGCCGCACCTCCTGCTGTGCCTGCACGCACTGCAGGCCGCGCCGCGCCACAACGCCGGGCTGGGCGCCGCCCTGCTCACGCTGTGGGCGCTGGGCGCGCCTGCGACACCGCTGGCCTACGCCGCGGGCCTGCTGCTGGCCCTGCTGCCGCTGGCCATCGTCGCGCTGAACCAGCATCGGCTGCGTGACCGCGACGGCTGGCGCAGTGCCATCGACGCCCAGGGGCTGGCGCTGGCCGAATGGCGCCTGCCCGAGGGCCGCCTGCACGCATCGGCCCGCTGGGTGGCGCTGACGACGCCGATCGACCCGATCGCTGCGCCAGGCAGCGCGCCGCTGGACTGGGTGCGTGTGGCCCACCCGCGCGACCGCGAAACGGTGCGCCGTGCGCTGCGCGACCTGCTGGCCAGCCCCGAGCGCGACCAACTGGGCCTGTCCCTGCGCATCGCGGCCGACGGCGGCGACTGGCGCTGGCATGAATTGCAGGCCCATGTACCGCAACGCGACCGCAAGGGCCGCGCCAGTTGCCTCATCACGACGCTGGCCGACGTCAGTTGGCGTCACACGGCCGAGGAGCGCGAGCGCATGTCGGCCACGCTGTTCCAGCAGGCCATCGAAGGCC
>JACPYV010000111.1 GCA_016195825.1 Burkholderiales bacterium
GATGAGCCGCAAGGGCAACTGCTTGGACAATGCACCCACAGAAAGCCTGTGGGGATCGCTGAAGGTTGGCCGGCTACACGGGCAGCGGTTCGCGACCCGGCGCGAGGCGATGGACGAGATCGTCGACTGGCTGACGTTCTACAACCACCGGCGGCTTCACTCGTCGTTGGGCTACGTCAGCCCGATGCAGTTCGAAAGGGCCTGGCTTGCCGCCCAAGAAAGGCAAGCCGCGTAACGGTCTTAGCTATGGGATCCGGGAAACGCGGGCAAGGTCAAACGAGCTGAACGCCACGACCTCAAGGCTTGGCGATGTGCGCACGCTGGCACTGCACGCGGTCGTTCAAGGCGGCGAGTTTGGCGAACAGATTGCTGCGGCGGTGCGCGGATTCGAAGGCGACCTTCCCTTGGACTCGGAGGAGGAACGCACAGATGCTGACAAGGTCAAGGACTTGGCGCGTACCGCGCAGATCTGGGCTCAGTTGGGGGTCAAGGCGAACTACCGAGCCGAGCCCATGGCTGACGGCAATGGGTACGCAGTTGTTGTCGAGAATCCTCAAGCCGTTGGGGAAGATATCGACGCAATGAACGCCAGGACGTCAGCGCTCGCTGAAACGCTGCCTCTTCAGAACTGGACTTACGAATACTTCGAGCATCGTCGGCTCCCATCGTCAATATCGCTCGAGCAGGCCATGGCGTCTGCAAAGACCTTGGACAGGCCCGACTTGTTCTCGGCGGGGTACATCGGCTCAGACCCGATGCACTACCGGCAGGGTGACGTCGCTGGTGTCGCAGCCGTTCTGCTGTGCGAGCAATACGAGGATGAGGTGGAGTGGGCGGTTGAGGTCTGTCTGCGAGCACTGGAGACCCCAGAAGGCGAGCGCGAATTCTTCGTCCCCGAATCGATTCTCCACAACCATCCGGTTCAGCGAGCGGTCCAGGGTCTCGGCGCGATGCTCCGCTTTGCAGTGGACGCTGACGCCAGGAGTCTCGAGCACATCCTGACCGAGTACGTCGCGCATCCTTACGTCCGCATCGGCATGGACGCGCTGATCGGCTTGGTGGGCGCCTGGTCTGCAAGGCCCGAAATCTCCTTGCGGGCGCTGAACCTGGCTTTCGAGCTGAGCATCATCCCAGTCATTGGCGGACCGATGGGGCTCGCGAGGGAAGACGGCCGCACGCGCTTCGTGCGGATCGTCGAGGAGGCACTCTTGAGGCTAGAGCATCCCGATGCAGCACAGTCTGCAGCGCCAGAGCTACCCGTGTTGCCACCGTTTTGGGTTCCGGCGCCGCCGAAGAGCTCTGGTCACCGGCATGAGGATGATGCAGACCAGGACGAGGACAGCCCTACACATCCAGGCTGGATACCGAACTCGCTTCAAGTTCATGCGAACTTCCTGAAGGACGTGCTATCGGCCGTTCCCATCGATGCTGCGTTAGCCGACGCGGAGCGCAGGGAGAAATTCCTGACCTGGTGCGAGTCGCTCCTGAGATGGACGACCGACCGGCAGTGGCCATCATGGGCGACCGAACGCCAACTTCGCGACATCCGGCAATCGCCACGCGTCATCGACTACGAATGGGATCTCAAGCTTTGCAGACTCATCGCCGACGTTTGTCTGCGGCTGCCCGTTGAGGAGGCAGCTAGCCGGCTTCTACAAGCTCTTCTTGATGCCTGCGACGAGGTGTTCAGGTCTCTGGGTGAAACGGTTCTGCGGCGCATCGCGTGCGCCATCGCGGACTCCTCCGAAATCTCGGCCGTAGCGATCCACCTGGCAAGGCGTATGGTTGGTCGCCTGGTGGCTGACGAAGGTTGGAAAGATGCGAGGCGACGCGGCGGTGGCCGTGGCGAGCGAGCTCTCGACGGATTGGTGCGCGACGCCTTCTTCGACGGACTCGGGCACGCCGCTCTCGCCGCGAGGTTTGCAAACGGTCATTGGGACGACGTAGAGGCCATTTTCCCGGTCTTCGAACCACTTTTGGCCGCGCATGGCACGTCACTGTCGGTAGCCATCTCTTGGGTGAGCCTGTGCGAGAAGTCCTTTGACTGCTACCCAGAGCGGCACTTTGCTTCCAACCTGAAGCACCTCTTTCCAGCTGCTGGCCAGCCAGGCTGGGCAGGCTCAGGCGTTCCGGCCCGGCTGGCTGCGCTGATCCAACGCTTCAGCGAACGTACACAGCCGCTGCCCCACGAGATGGCCCAGGAATGCCTGCGCGCGCTGGATGAGTTGATTGACCTCGGTGACCGTAGGGCAGCAGCGGTGCAGACCAGCGAGATTTTTCGGTCGATACGTCGCACCGGGCATTAGCGACGGCCCAGACGCCAGTTCATCCTCAGATGGTTCGACGGTTCCAGGAACGCAGCGAAGCGATGGTCACGAGGTTAGCTTTGGCCCACTTTTGGCCCACTTTGGGTTGCTCGACTAATGTGATAACTAGCGGCCCAATGGAAAAAGCCACGCGAGTCAGTGACTTGCATGGCCTATGTCTGGTGCCCGGTTGGGATCGAACCAACAACCCCTGCCTTCGGAGTCCCGGGACTTGGTCACGGTAGCAGACAGTAAAACGATGAGACAATCCGCAGTGATCGGACGTGGCCTTGTGACGCGGTCGATTGTTGGTCTGGTGTACCCACCTGTGTACCCAAGACGACTAGTGCTGGGAAAGATGCAGTGTTTGCGCGGCCTGTAGCGCATTTTTGGATTCCGCCCCAGCCACCAAGATTGCAGGCCCCTGATTCCCAACGGAGTCAGGGGCTTTTTGCTTTCTGTGGTCAAAGGTCCGCCCATGGACCTTCGACGGCGCCGATTCCCGTGGGCTGACTGATGTATCGAGGACCCACCGTGGCCGCTGCAAACACCCCCATGCACGACGAACTGCTGGCGCTCGTCCTCAAGAGCCTCTGCACTCGCACGCTGAACGGCTTCGCGCAGGAGTCGCGGCTGGACGGGGAGAGCCTCAGGGACGCCGTGGAACGGTATGAAGTCGACTACGCGTGGCATGTGCTGGGCTCGGACCGCATGCGCGACGAGACCCTTGCTCTGTTGGAAGCCAGGCTCAGGCAGCCGGCCACCGATGCGCAGAAGATCTGCGTGGCGAAGGTGCTGAGGGAGGCCGCTGAGAGCCAACCCTCCGACTTGCTGATGAGCTTCGACAGCGACCTGCCCGAACAACTGGCGGCGGCGTTGTGCGCCCGGCATGAACGCAGTGCACGGGCCGAAGCTGAGGCGGTGAGCTGAACGCTCGACTCAATGCCCTCTGCGCCGTCTTGGCACCGCTTTTCCGTCGTGTGGACGGAAGGGCACGGGAACAGGCGAACAGGCCGGCCGTCCTCGGCCAGGCCAGCTCTGCATGATGTCTCGACGTAGCGCGCGCTGTGAGCTGGGCGCGGGGTAGGTCTTGCCGAGGATCAGGATGCGGTGGGTGGTCTGAAGCCACTTGAATCTCCCTGTGATGCCGATGAGGCGATGCAGCGCTGTCTTGCGGGCCTTGTTGCGCTGCGCTACCGCGACTTCGCCATGGCGTTCTGCTGTCGCCCCCGCAAGGGGCGCAACTGCGGACGGATCACCTTGGAGTTCACTTTTCGCGCCGCCGTGTAGCCGTGCCGAAGGAAGCTCCGCTTACCCAGATGGCATAGCGGGCAAGCATCTTGCGCAGGTAACAGGGGTGGCGGCGCTGGTCGTCAGAGGTACGCGTCCTTGATCCCGTAGGCCTCTTCGGCGAGGTTGGCCAGCCGTGCGGCCTGTGCCACGATGAAGTTGCTCAACTGGCTCGCGAAGGCGCGTTCCGCGTCGTCGATGTAGTCGGGGGCCTGAGCCTGCAGCGGCGCGTGCTCTGTGGCCAGTTTGGCCATCCGCTTGGCATCGCGCCTGAGCAATTGCCGGTCAATGCCACAGCGCTTTGCGAAGTCCGCCAACTCGAATGCCGTCACGTCCTCCAGCGTGAACGCATCGCCCCAGGCCATGGCGAGTTCATGGTCTATGCCGGGGTATTGCACGACGCTGACCAGGTCGTACCAAGGAGCCGGTTCCAGTCCCTCACGATGGACGAAGAACGAGAAGTTCTTGCCATGGGCGTCGCAGTTGCCAATCAGGAACTGGAAAAGCGCCCACCTGAGAAGCGTCATCCGCGCGGCGGCCTTGTTGACCGTCTGCTCGACCCGGTCGAACAGCACTTGGAAGCTCACGCCCTCGCGGATGTTTCGCACGTGCTCGCCATTGCCGAAGTTGCGCTCGTACTTGTAGGTCACGGGCAGGTCCGAGGCCTGGCAGGCGTCGATGATGTGAAGTCGCTGAACCGCGGCACCACGGGTGTCCTCACGGGCCACTCGGTCGAAGCGGCGGGTGACCAGCACGGGCCGGGGCGTTCTGTAGATGCTGACGTCGGCGACGGGCAGGTTCATGCGCCGGGCGAGCGTCATGCAGTAGTGCTCGTTGACGACCAGGTGAGGTGTCAGGTCGCGGCCGGGCGCGGGTTTGAGGATGTGCGTTGAGGCCAGCGGGGGTTCAACGAGGAACAGGCGACCGCCATCGTCCAGCGGCCGGTTGATGTAGACCATCAATTTGTCCTGGACCCCGGCGATAGACATGCGGACCTTGCCATCCCAGACTGCCAGCGGCATCTCGTCGCGTTCGGCCAGTCGTTTGTCCAGCTCTTCGCGGGTCACTTCCCGCGGCGGCTTGGCCGCAATGGCCGGCGGGGCCTCGTCCGCGCGCCAGAACCGAAAGGCGCCCGTGGTCTCCGTCCCCAGCGCGCTGATGAGGGCATAGATGTTGGCCTTCGATACCTTGTAGGTCATGGCCGTGATGTCGAGTGCCCGGCCCTCGGGCAGCAGGTTCTCGACAAAGCGCTTCACTGCGCCAACGGTGTAGCCGTCTGCTGGAGGCTGGAGAGGCAGGACGGGGGACAGCGGAAACGCGCCCGGCGCTTTGATCCATGCGGCGTCGTAGTCCAGCGACCAAAGGTCGTTCTTGGGTTCGTGACCCAGGGTGGCCACCTTCTGGTCATCCGCCCACAACACCATGGCGTGCGGGAGTGGATGAGCGCTGACGGTCGGGATGCCGAAATCGCTCACGGCTGTTCCAACCGTTCGCCGCCAGGCGACGCAGACTGCACCACCGGATGGCTCTTTGGACCGAGGATCAGTGCGAGACCTAGGCTGTCCAGCACCGTCAGCAGCTTGTCCACGCGCACAGAGCCCTTGCCGTTCTCGAGCCGGGACAAGAGGTCGACAGACACGCCACTCAACGAGGCGGCATCATCAATCCGAAGTGCTTGCTCGCGGCGCCGAGCGCGGATGGTGGGCCCCAGGTCCGCAGGAGAACTGATGCGCAGAAGGGCGCTCGGCAAACGTGCATGCGTCATTTCGGGCTTTCAGAAATTCTCTCTCGACGTTAGGGTCAAAAGACGCTGTTCCTTGAATTCCGAAATAATACGCTTTTGCTTGTCTGTGGGTGCCTTGTTGATGGAATTCCGAAACTTTTCCCTTTGGAGGGCCCGTGGTTTCTCAGAACTCGAATTCCGAAACACATGGAGGCGGCTCTGGCACGGGCTGGTGTGATTCACGCGCGGCGGACGACTTGACCGTCGGCAAAGGGTTCGTCGGCGGTCAGTTGCTGCGCCTCGTTCTCGGCAGCGGACTGGCTAACACCCTATGCGCGCGCCGGAACGCACGACTTCTATGCGGACCAGAAGGGCGTCGATCGGATGCGCAAGCTCGACGGCGGCTCGTGGCGAGAGCCGCGTCATCGGTCACCTGCGTGCGGGTCATGCGGCGGAGGCACTCGCGAAACTTGTTCTTTAGGCTGGCCGGTTGCGGCTGTGTTGTCGGCGCCAGCGTCTTTGGTTCAGGAATAGAAATATTGGCGAATTACCCGATTGATGAGAATTCAACCGATATTTATATTCGGATGGCGGGCGCTGATGTGAACGCAAGCCCCGACTTGTCGACCAATCCGCATGACTTCGGAATAGAAAAATCCGTAAAATCCACCATAAATGGGAACCTCGCCATCCGTTCTATTCCGCGAGCTCCTGCCGGAGATGCCGCGAGGTTCGCCCATGCCGACCACATGGCTGCAGGCGCGTGGATTGACTGCCAAGCAGGTGTCAAGGCTTGCGCAGGATGGCTGGCTTGAGCGCCTCGGGCATGGCATCTACATCCTTCCAGGGGACCAACTGGGTCGCGATGCCAGCTTGGCCCGTTTGGCGGAGTCGATACCTGGCCTGCATGTCGGCGGGAAAACTGCGCTTGCGTGGCGAGGGGTGCGGCACAACCTCGCCGTCAAAGATCGACTGATCCTCTGGGGTGACAAGTCGGCATCGCTGCCGACCTGGTTTACATCGGTCTTCCCAGCCGACTACCAGGCGACCCATCTCTTTGATCCAGAACTGCAAGCCAATGTTGGCTTGGCCGCATTGCCAGGCGGGCGGTCTGACGTGCTCGTTTCCACGTCGGAACGGGCGCTGCTCGAACTTCTGAGCGATGTGGGCAAGGGACAGGAGCTTGAGGAGGCTCGCCACCTGGTCGAGAGCGCACGAGCGCTGCGCCAGCCCGTGCTGGAAGAGCTCCTTGCCCATCTAAAACGGATCAAGGTCGCAAGGCTGGCTCACGCTCTGGCAGAGGAGCTGGGCCTGTCCTGGGCTGGCCTTGCGCGCAAACATAGTGAGCGCCTAGGTGGAGGCAGTCGCTGGGTGTCCACCACCAAGTCCGGCGAGCGGCTCAACCTGAAGCGGCCGACGTGAACGACGCATACGTTCGAACAGGCGGTCGCGTCGCGGCAGCTGCGCGCACCGCACGACGGCGTCAGGCTCCCCGCATCGCCCGCTTCGCCGACAGCGCCATGAAGATGGCGAACACGACCACGACCACCAGTCCGGCCGTCAGCGACGAATGCTCGGCCACCAGGCCGATCAGCGGCGGGCCGGCCATCATGCCCAGGTAGCCCACGCCGGACACAGCGGCGATGCCGTGTGCCGACGACACGCCCGGGACCTGCGACGCGGCGCTGAACAGCACCGGCACGACGTTGGACAGGCCCAGGCCTACCAGCGCAAACCCCACCAGCGCGACGACCGGCGAAGGCAGGGCCAGCGCGAGCGCCATGCCGGCCGCACCCAGCACGCCGCTGGCGCGCATCAGCGCAGTACCCGACAGGCGCGCTCGCACCCAGTCGCCGCCGAAGCGGCCCACGGCCATCGCGCCGCTGAAGCTGGCATACGCCAGCGCCGCGGTGCTGGCCTCGCTGCCGCGCTCCTGCTTCATGAACAGCACGCTCCAGTCGTACATCGCGCCCTCGGCGATCAGGCCCATGGACGCCAGCACGCCCAGCAGCAGCAGCGGGCCTCGCGGGATGCTGAGCGGGTGCTTCTCGTCCGACGCGCCGGGCTCGACCGGCAGCATCCAGCGGCTGGCCAGCAGCACGGCGACGGCGCCCAGGCCCGTGGCAACAAACAGATGGCCTTGCGGCGTGAGGCCCAGTCCCGGCGCCGCGCTGCCCAGGCCCGCGCCGACCATGCCGCCCAGGCTGAACATGCCATGGAAACCGCTCATCAGCGGCCGGCCGGACTGGCGTTCGATCTCGCTGGCCTCGACGTTGACCGACACGTCCAACAGGCTGCCCGTGATGCCGAAGCCCAGCATGACGATCAGCAGTGCCGCGTAGTGAGGGAAGGCCAGCAGGCTGGCCACGCTGGCGCAGCACAGCACGCCCATCATGGCTGCCACGGCGCTGGGGCCGAAGCGCCCGACGATGCGGCCGGCCTGCGCCAGGGCCATCAACGCACCGACGCCACCGGCCAGCATGGCCAGCGCCAACGCCTGCTCACCCAGGCCGTAGTGCGCTTTGACTGTGGGCACGTGCACGCCCCAGGTGGCGAACATGACGCCCAGCACGAAGAATTGCGTGCGCAGCGCGGCGGAAGCGCGCGCGATGGCGGCTGCAGAGGAAGCCGTCGAGGCCAGGCTGGTCGTGGTCACTTGGCCGTGGCGGTCACGCGGGTGAAGAAGTCGTACACGCCCTGGTCGCCCATCTTGCGGGCGTCAGCGAGCTCGCCGCCTTCGGTGGCGTACAGCAGCTTGCCCTGGGGCGACAGCACGGCGACGGCCGGGATGCCCTTCTTCAGCGGCACGCGGTAGCTCTCGGCGATGTCGACGTTGTGGTCGAAACGGCCCACGTCGACCTTGACGACCTTGAAGCTCCTGGCGATCAGCGGTGCGCTGGGGCCACTCTTGAAGGTCGCGTCCAGCATGCGGCAGTCGCCGCACCAGTTGGCGCCGAAGACGACCAGCACGGGCACTTTGGCCTTTTCGGCGTCGGCCAGCGTCGCGCGGATCGCGGCCTTGGCATCGGCGGCTTCGTCGTAGATGGCGGGTGGGCCGGCGTGCACCAGCAGGGGCGCGACAAGGCCGGCGGAGAAGAGCAGGGAGGCGGTCAGCAAACGCATGGGCAGCAGAGGTGGCATCAAGGGCGGTACTTGGCACCGCATGAAAGCGCTTTCATTTCATCTTGCATGATGAATGACAACGGTGTCAAGCGCTCGGTTCGGCGCGCCGGCAAGGCGCTCGGGGGAGGGGCGTGCAGGCGCACGGCGGGCTCAGCGGGCTGCCTGCTCGAAGAAGCGCCAGATCTGGTCGTTGGCGTCCAGTGCCTTGGAGGCGCCGGGCTTGCCGCGGCGCACGCTGGGCGCGCCGGGCCAGGAGTGGCCGCCAGTGTCCGTCACGCACAGCTGCACGGTCACGCCACCGGCGCAGCCGCTGTAGGCCTCGCAATACGCCCCGTCAGCGGTGCCTTGCGTGTCCAGCGTGCGCTGCGGCGGTGCGGCGCAGTGGTCGCGCTGTACCCAGCGGGCCATAGTCTCGGGCACGGAGACAAAGTTCATGACCTTGCTCTCATCGCGAAATGCGTTCGGGCCTGCGCCGCCGTTGAACAGCACATGGTCGTCGTCCCTGGCGTGGATGTGCAGCACCGGGATGGGCCTGGACGGCGTGCAGTTCGCCGTCGCATCGGTGCCGGCCACGGAGGCGACGGCGCGGAACACGTCGGCCGCCTCGCAGGCCAGCCAGTGGCTGAGCATGCCGCCGTTGGACATACCAGCGGCAAACACGCGGCCGGCGTCGATGTTGAAGCGACCCTTGATGGCAGCGACAGCGGCGCGCGCGAAGCCAACGTCGTCCACGCCCTTGTCGCGCGCATCGCCGCAGCAGCCGCCAGCGTTCCAGGTCGCGAATTTGCCACCGGGAAGCTTGCTGTAGCCGTTGGGGAAGGCGACGACGAAGCCGGCCTCGTCGGCCTTCTTCTTCAGCCCGTACTTCTCGTCGTCAGCCATGTACTCGGCATGGCCGCCACCACCGTGGAAGGCCAGCACCAGCGGCGTGGGGTGGGCGGCGTCATACCCCGCCGGCAGGTGGACCAGCACCTTGCGACCCTGCACCTGCAGCTCCTGCAGGCCGCCCTGAGCGGGCGCGTCATTGCCCTTCTCAGCGCGGCGCTGCTCCAGGCGAGCCTTGATGCGCTCGCGCAGCGTCTCCTGAGCCTGCGCCGCCGGCAGCAGCATCGTCATGGCCAGCGCGAGGGCAAGCTGGCGCATGCTCAGCTGCCTCCACCCAGCACGCGATAGACCGCCACCAGGTTCTGTGCGCGCTGGCTCTGCACCTGCACCAGTGCCTGTTGGGCGGCGAACAGCGAGCGCTGAGCGTCCAGCACGTCCAGCGAGCTGGCGATGCCGGCGCGGTAGCGCTCCTCGGACAGCGCCAGGCGGCGCGCCTCGGCGTCCACCTGCGCGGCCTGCGCGGCGCGCTGCTCGGCCAGCGTGGCGCGGCCGGCCAGCGCGTCGGCCACGTCACGGAACGCGCTCTGGATCGCCTTCTCGTACTGCGCCGTCGCCACGTCGCGCGCGGCACGCGCACCGGCCAGGTTGGCGCGGTTGCGGCCAGCGTCGAACAGCGGCTGGACGAGTGACGGCGCAAAGCTCCAGGCCGTGTTCTTGAACAGGTTGGAGAGCTGGCTGCTGGTCGTGCCGAAGCTGCCGGTCAGCGTGATGCGCGGGAAGAACGCGGCCCGCGCGGCAGAGATGTTGGCGTCGGCGGCGGCGAGTTGCTGTTCAGCCTGGCGGATGTCGGGCCGGCGGGTCAGCACGTCGCTGGGCACACCGGCCGGCAGCTCAGCCAGGGGTTCGAAGTCAGCCAACTGGCCCGTGGGTGCGGGCAGGTTGGGCGGCAGTGCGGAGCCCAGCAGCAGCAGCAGCGCGTTCTCGTCCAGCGCGCGCTGGCGCTGCGTCTGCGCCAGCGCCACGCGCGCGGCCTGCAGCGCCGACTCGCCGGCGCGCAGGTCCAGCTCGCTGATGACGCCGCCCTCGAAGCGCTGGCGGATCAGCGACAGCGACTGCTCGCGGCTGGTCAGTGTGTCGCGGGTGAGCTTGAGCAGCGCCTCGTCGGCCTGCAGCGCCACCTCGGTCGTCGCGATGGCTGCGACCAGCGCGTTGCGCACCGCCAGCTGGTTGGCCTCGGCACCCAGAAGCTGGGCCTGTGCGGCGGCGTCCAGGTTGCGCAGGCGGCCGAACAGGTCCAGCTCGTAGGCGGTGACCTGCAGGCCAGCCTGGTAATTGCTGGTGATGCCGCCGCTGGCATTGGGCGTGCGCGAGCCGCTCAGGCCCGCGTTGACGGTGGGCCAGAGGTCGGCGTCGCGCGCGGCCGCAGTGGCGCGAGCGGCGTCGATGCCGGCGATGGCCGCACGCAGGTCGCGGTTGTTGGCCAGCGCCAGCGGGATCAGCTTCTGCAGCCGTTCACCCTGAAAGGCCTGGGCCCACGGCAACGCGGCCGGCGGGGTGGCGCCTGTGCCGCCCGCGTAGGGAAACGCCGTGGCCGGCAGCGCGCCCTGGGCGGCTTCGGTGGCGGTGGGCTTCTTCGGCTCAGGACCGGCGCAGGCGGCCAGCAGGGCGGCGACTGCAGCACTGGCGATCAGCGAAAGCGTCGTCTTCATACCTGGTCTCCCAAGTCTTCCTCCGCCTCATGGGCATCGCGTTTCCTCTGGCGTTCGCTGCCCGGGAAGAAGCGGCGCACGACGACGAAGAACACCGGCACGAAGAACACGGCCAGCGCCGTGGCCGACAGCATGCCGCCCAGCACACCAGTGCCGATGGCGCGCTGGCTGGCCGAGCCCGCGCCGCTGGCGAGCACCAGCGGCAGCACGCCCAGCATGAAGGCCAGCGAGGTCATGATGATGGGCCTGAAGCGCAGGTGGGCCGCCTCGCGCACGGCGTCGAAGACGCTCTTGCCGTGGGCTTGCAGGTCCTTGGCGAACTCGATGATGAGCACCGCGTTCTTGGCCGACAGGCCGATGATGGTGATCATGCCGACCTTGAAATAGACGTCGTTCTCCAGACCGCGGAAGGTGGCGCCGAGCACCACGCCCAGCACGCCCAGCGGCACGACGAGGACGACGGCCAGCGGGATGCTCCAGCTCTCATACAGCGCGGCCAGGCACAGGAACACGGCCAGCAGCGAGAAGCCGAACAGGATGAAGGCGGTGGAGCCGGAGAGCTTTTCCTCGCGCGACTGACCGGTCCACTCGTAGCCGAAGCCGTCGGGCAGGGTGGCCGCGATCTTCTCCATCTCGGCGATGGCCACGCCGGTGGACACGCCCTTGGCAGGCTCGCCCAGGATGCGCACGGCTGAGTAGCCGTTGTAGCGCACGGTCTGCATCGCCCCGGTGACCCACTTGCTGGTGGAGAAGGCACTCAGCGGCACCGGCTGGCCGGCGCCGTTGAGCACGTTGAGCCTGCCGAGGTCCTCGGGCTGCATGCGTGCGGGCGCATCGGCCTGCACGATGACGCGCTGCAGCCGGCCGGCGTTGGGGAAATCGTTCACATAGGTGGACCCGAGCGACGTGCCCAGCACCGCGTTGACGGCGCCGATGTTCACGCCCAGCGCTTGCGCGCGGTCGCGGTCGATGCTCAGCTCCAGCTGCGCGGCGTCTTCCAGGCCGTCGGGGCGCACGGCGTTCAGCAACGGGTTCTTGGCGGCAGCGCCCAGCAACTGGTTGCGCGCGGCGAGCAGCTCGGCGCGCGTGTGGCCACTGCGGTCTTGCAGGCGGAAGGCAAAGCCGTTGGCTCGGCCCAGGTCGCGGATGGGCGGCGGGCTGGTGGGGAAGATGATGGCGTCGCGCACCTTGCTCAGCGCACCGAAGGCGCGCGCGGCCAGGCTTTGCGCAGAGTGCTCGGCACCGTGGCGCTCGTCCCAGGGCTTGAGGGTGACGAAGGCCAGGCCCGCGTTCTGCCCGGCCCCCGAGAAACTGAAGCCCACGACGCCCACCATGCTCTCCACCTCGGGCTGCGACAGCATGTAGCCCTCGACCTGCTTCACGACGTCCAGCGTGCGCGACTGCGTGGCGCCTGGCGGCAACTGGATATTGACGAGGATGTTGCCCTGGTCTTCATTGGGCACGAAGGAGGTGGGCAGCTTCTGGAACACCAGCACGGCGGCCGCGATGACGGCCACGTAGACGATGGTCATCCGTGCGCCGCGGTAGATGAACTTGGACACCCAGCCCTCGTAGCCCTTGGCCGTGCGCGAGAAGCCGCGGTTGAACCAGCCGAAGAAGCCGCGCTTCTCCAGGTGGTGACCGGCCTCGACGGGCTTGAGCAGCGTGGCGCACAGAGCCGGCGTGAGCGACAGCGCCAGGAAGGCCGAGAACGCGATGGAGCTGACCATCACCGCCGAGAACTGGCGGTAGATGTTGCCGATGGAGCCGCTGAAGAAGGCCAGTGGCACGAACACGGAGATCAGCACCACCGTCACGCCCACGATGGCGCCCGAGATCTGCCCCATGGCCTTGCGCGTCGCCTTGAGGGGCGACAGCCCCTCCTCGCTCATGACGCGCTCGACGTTCTCCACCACGACGATGGCGTCGTCGACCACGATGCCGATGACCAGCACCATGCCGAACATCGTCAGCACGTTGATGGAGAAGCCCAGGGCCAACAGCGTGGCGAAGCTGCCCAGCAGCGCGATGGGCACCACCAGCGTGGGGATGATGGTGTAGCGGATGTTCTGCAGGAACAGGAACATCACGAGGAACACCAGCGCCACGGCCTCGACGAGCGTCTCGAC
>JACPYV010000021.1 GCA_016195825.1 Burkholderiales bacterium
GCCCTTCGCGTCCCTCGCGTCCTTCACGTGCCGTGCGGCCCTCGCCGCCCCGGCCTTCGGCGCGCTGTTCGTCGCGTGCGGGGCGATCGCCGCCGCGTTCGCCGCGCTCGCCGCGTTCACCACGCTCACCGCGTTCGCCGCGCCGGCCATCGCGCCCGCCGCGTCCACCCCTGCCGCCGCGCTCGCCGCGGCCATCCCGCCCTTCGCGCGGTGCACCTGCCGCCGCTGCGGCGGGCGCTGCGGCCGGCGCTGCGGTCTCGGCATCCGCCGGTGCGCCACCGAACAGGCGCTTGACCCAGCCGAAGAAGCCGGACCCGGCGGGTGCCGGTGCCGGCGCGGGCGCAGCCACCGGGGCCGGCGCCGCAACGGGCGCGACCGCGACCGGCTCGGGCCTGGGGATCGGCTGCGGCGCCGGCGTCTCGGGCAGGATGCCCTTGATGACCGGCTCCTGCTTGGCCTTGGCCTTCTCGCGCCGCGTGATGCCGACTTCCTCGTCGACGTCGTCGATCATCGTGTAGCTGGCCTGCAGGTTCTCCAGCCGCGGGTCGTCGTGGCGCAGGCGCTCGAGGTGGTAGTTCGGCGTGTCGAGGTTCTTGTTCGGCACCAGCAGCACGGTGACGCGCTGCTTCAGCTCGATCTTCGTGATCTCGGTGCGCTTCTCGTTGAGGAGGAACGAGGTCACCTCCACCGGCACCTGCACGTGCACGGCGGCGGTGTTGTCCTTCATCGACTCCTCCTGCACCATGCGCAGGATCTGCAGCGCCGACGACTCGGTGTCGCGGATGTGGCCGGTGCCGTTGCAGCGCGGGCAGGTGATGTGGCTGCCTTCGCTGAGCGCCGGGCGCAGGCGCTGGCGGCTCAGCTCGAGCAGGCCGAACTTGGAGATCGAGCTGAACTGCACGCGCGCGCGGTCCTGGCGCAGCGCGTCGCGCAGCCGGGTCTCGACCTCGCGGCGGTTCTTGCTCTCCTCCATGTCGATGAAGTCGACGACGATCAGGCCGCCCAGGTCGCGCAGGCGCATCTGGCGGGCGATTTCGTCAGCGGCTTCGAGGTTGGTGCGGGTGGCCGTTTCCTCGATGTCGCCGCCACGGGTGGCGCGGGCCGAGTTGACGTCCACCGACACCAGGGCTTCGGTGTGGTCGATGACGATGGCGCCGCCCGAGGGCAGGTTCACCGTGCGGCTGTGGGCCGTCTCGATCTGGTGCTCGATCTGGAAGCGGCTGAACAGCGGCGCGTCGTCACGGTAGCGCTTCACGCGATGGCCCTGGTCGGGCATCACGTGGTTCATGAACTGGTGGGCCTGCTCGAACAGGTCGTCCGTGTCGATCAGGATCTCGCCGATGTCCGACGTGAAGTAGTCGCGGATCGCGCGGATCACGAGCGACGACTCCTGGTAGATCAGGTAGGCGCCCTTGCCGCCCTTGGCCGCGTCATCGATCGCGGTCCAGAGCTTGAGCATGTAGTTCAAGTCCCACTGCAGCTCGGGCGCGGTGCGGCCGATACCGGCGGTGCGCGCGATCAGGGACATGCCCTTGGGGTACTCGAGCTGGTCGAGGTTTTCCTTCAGCTCTTCGCGGTCCTCGCCCTCGATGCGACGGCTCACGCCACCGCCGCGCGGGTTGTTGGGCATCAGCACCAGGTAGCGGCCGGCCAGCGACACGAAGGTCGTCAGCGCCGCGCCCTTGTTGCCGCGCTCTTCCTTCTCGACCTGGACCAGCAGTTCCTGGCCTTCCTTGATCGCGTCCTTGATGGTCGCGTTCTTGACGTCGGTGCCTTCGCGGAAGAACTGGCGCGAGATTTCCTTGAACGGCAGGAAGCCGTGGCGATCCTCGCCGTAGTCGACGAAGCAGGCTTCGAGCGAGGGCTCGACCCGTGTCACGACGGCCTTGTAGATGTTGCCCTTGCGCTGCTCGCGGCCTTCGATTTCGGTCTCGAAGTCCAGCAGCTTCTGGCCATCAACGATTGCGAGGCGCCGCTCTTCCGGCTGCGTCGCATTGATCAGCATGCGTTTCATGTCATCTCCTCGCGCGCCGGGCTGGCATCAAGCCGCCTCAAAACGCGCACGTTCATCACGCCGCCAAGCTCAGCACTTGGCAGCATCCAGATGCACGGGCGACGAGAAGAACCGAGGAAGGAATCGCCCTGGACCGAAAGCGCAGCCGACCGGGGGGTCAGCGTGCAGTCGGCGTTGGCGCGTGCGCCGCAGCAGCTGTCACACGAGCCGAGCCGCCGGCTCCCGCGCGCACCCGCCCAGCCAAAGGCCGGGGCAGGGCGGCCACACCGGCATCAAGCCGGGGCCGCAGGGGTGCGTGTGGGGGGAGGGGCATGCTCATCTGCGTGGGCTGCTGGACGCTGGTGACAGTGCGCTTGACCGTGAGGCCGGGCGTTCTGTCGCCATGGAAACCTTGTTGTCTGCGGGCGCCGTGTGCCTTGAAAACAATCAAGGGCAGCGGGGCTCGCGGGTTCTTGTGTCATCGCTCTGCCGCGTCTGTCAGCGGGCCGTCCACTCACTCGGGGAGGGAACCTGCCGGCCATCGTTCGCGTTGCATCGCCTGTGGCCGCCGGGGCTTTGCCCCGCCGGCCACACGTTACCGCCGCTAAAATCAAACAAATCAAATACTTACGGCAGCAACGTGGTGAAAAGGATTATAGGGGCAGGCCAAGTGCCGCCCGACACCACGCAAACCCCCACGGCGTCAGCTGCGGCGCCGGCGGTCCGACGGGTCACGGTGGACGAGGGTTCCGCTGGTCAGCGGCTGGACAATTTCCTTCTGCGCGAGCTCAAGGGCGTGCCCAAGACCCATGTCTACCGGGTCATCCGGGCCGGGGAAGTGCGGGTCAACAAGGGCCGTGCCCACGCCGACACCCGCCTCGAGATCGGCGACGAGGTGCGCATCCCGCCCGTGCGCCTGCCCGAGCGCCCTGTCCAGCCCGAGGCGCCGGCGCGCGAATTCCCGGTCGTCTTCGAGGACGAGCACCTGCTGGTCATCGACAAGCCGGCCGGCGTGGCCGTGCATGGGGGCTCGGGCGTCAGCTACGGCGTCATCGAGGCACTGCGCCGTTCGCGACCCACCGCCAAGTTCCTGGAGCTGGTGCACCGGCTCGACAAGGAAACCTCCGGCCTCTTGATGATCGCCAAGAAGCGCAGCGCGCTCGTCAACCTTCAGGACCAACTGCGCGACCGCGAGACCGGCAAGACCTACGCGGCCCTGGTCTGGGGCGACTGGCCGGCCAAGCTCAAGGTCATCGACGTGCCGCTGGTGAAGTTCGTCGGCAGCGACGGCGAGCGCTGGGTCAGGCCGGGCAAGCTGGAAGAGCCCGAGGCCAAGCGCTCGATCAGCCTCGTCAAGGTCGTCCAGAGGACACCTCAGTTCAGCCTGCTCGACGTGACCATCAAGACCGGCCGCACCCACCAGATCCGCGTCCACCTGCAACAGGCCGGCCATGCCATCGTGGGCGACCCCAAGTACGGCGACTTCGAACGCAACCGGGAGCTGGCGCGCGGGCCGGCAAAGTTCGACCGGATGTTCCTGCACGCGCGGCGGCTGCAATTCACCCACCCGGCCACCGCGGTCGAGATGGCGCTGGAGGCACCGCTGCCACCCGAATGTGAGAAGCTGACGAAAGCATGAGACCCCAACGTTTTGACCTGATCGCCTTCGACTGGGACGGCACCCTGTTCGACTCCACGGCGCTGATTGCCCGCTGCATCCAGCGTGCTGCCGTGGACATCGGCCTACCCGAGCCCGAGTTCGAGCGCGCCAAGTACGTCATCGGCCTGGGCCTGCGCGACGCGCTGGAGCATGCGGTCCCCGGCTTGCCCGAGGAGCGCTACCCCGAGCTGGGCCTGCGCTACCGGCACCACTACCTGGCGTCCGAGCATGAGCTGGCATTGTTCGAAGGCAGCCTGGAAATGCTGCAGGCCCTGAAGGCCCGCCACCACTGGCTGGCGGTGGCCACCGGCAAGAACCGTGTGGGCCTGGACCGGGTGCTGGCGTCGTCCGAGCTGACGCAGATGTTCGACGGCACGCGCACGGCCGACCAGACGCGCTCCAAGCCTCACCCGCAGATGCTGCTGGAGTTGATGCGCGAGTTCGGCGTGGAGCCGGAGCGAACGCTGATGATCGGCGACACCACGCACGACCTGCAGCTGGCGGCCAACGCGGGCACGCCCTGCGTCGCGGTCAGCTTCGGTGCGCACGACCACGAGACCTTTGCCGAGTTCAACCCGCTGTTCGTCGCCCACTCGACGCGAGAGCTGCACGACTGGCTGATCCAGCATGCCTGAGCAGGACACCGTGCCGGCGCAGCGGCTGTGCGCCTCGGCCGAGCTGCAGGAGCGTGGCAAGGCTGTCAGTTTCGACGTCATCCAGTGGCGCGAGCCGGTGCGGGCCTTCGCGCTGCGCTTCGACGGCCAGGCTGTCGCCTACCTGAACCGCTGCGCCCATGTGCCCGCCGAGATGGACTGGCAGGAAGGCGAGTTCCTGGACAACGACAAGCGCTTCATCATGTGCAGCATCCATGGTGCCGTGTATGACCCGTTGACCGGCCAATGCCTGATGGGCCCCTGCAACCGCGGGCGGCTTACCAAGATCGAACTGACCGAGCGCGACGGTGAGGTGTACTGGCACCCGACGCGCGACACCAAACCCGCTTTCGAAGACTGACATGAGCACCCCTGACGACACCTTGCCGCCGCCGATACCCGAACCCGTGGGCGTGCCGCCCCTCCTGGCCCAGCACGAACCGCTGCTGGCTCAGTTGGCGCGCGACTTCCTTCGCGAGCGGCGCCTTGAGCGGCGCTGGCGCACGATGTTTCGGCTGTTTTGGCTGACGCTCGCGGCGCTGCTGATTTACACGCTGTGGCTGCAGGGACGGCATGTGACGCCTTCGGCCACGCCGCACACGGCGCTGGTCGAGGTGCGCGGCGAGATCGCCGCCGACACCGAGGCCAGCGCCGAGCTGCTGCTGGCTGCGCTGAAGGATGCCTTCAAGGACGATGCGGCCCAGGCCGTCGTGTTGCGCATCAACTCGCCCGGCGGCAGCCCTGTGCAAGCAGGCATCGTCTACGACGAGATCAAGCGGCTGAAGAAGCAGTACGACAAGCCGGTCTATGCGGTCGTCGAGGAGATGTGCGCATCCGGCGCGTACTACATCGCCGCGGCGGCGGACGAGATCTACGTCGACAAGGCCTCTATCGTCGGCTCCATCGGCGTGCTGATGGACGGCTTCGGCTTCACCGGGCTGATGGAGAAGGTCGGCGTGGAGCGCCGCCTGCTCACCGCTGGCGAGAACAAGGGCATGTTGGACCCCTTCAGCCCCGTGAGCGCCAAGCAGCGCGGCTATGCCCAGGCCATGCTGGACCAGATCCACCAGCAGTTCATCGCTGTCGTGCGCGAGGGCCGCGGCGAGCGACTGAAGGAGACGCCCGAGACCTTCTCGGGCCTGTTCTGGAACGGCGAGCAGGCCGTCAAGCTGGGCCTGGCCGACCACTTCGGCAATCTGGACTTCGTCGCCCGCGAGGTGGTCAAGGCCGAGGACGTCATTGACTACACGCCCAAGGACAACGTCGCGGAGCGGCTGGCCAAGCGGTTCGGCGCATCCATCGGCGCTGGTGCGGTGAAGGCGCTGCGCGAACTCGCGCCCATCCGCTGATCGTCGTCAGTCGGTACTGCGGAGAGGGCGGGTCACCGAGCTCAAGCGACGCCATCGCCGCGACGCCTGCCGATGCGCAGGCCGGCGATCGCCGCCAGGCCGGCGCCGAACAGCACCATGGGTGCGGGCTCGGGCACGGCTGACACCGTCCAGCCGATCACGTCCAGTGCCAGCAAGTCGGCCGCCGTGATGCGCGAGTCGGCCACGCCGGCCTGGATGTAGGGTGCCATCGCCCCGATGCTGCGGCCGTCCTTCCAGTGGCTGGCCTGCGCACCATCGCCATGCACTTCGCCTTCGGCAAACTCCGGTCCCATCGTGAGTCCTCCGTTGACGGAGAGGTACTTCTGCCGAGCGTCAGCGGTGAAGTCGATCACGTGTGATGCCGCGCTGAGGCTGGAGTAGCGGAACAGGTCCAGCGGCGTGACACCCGTGAACGAGCCGGCAGGGCGCAGCGTGCCGGCCACATCCAGGGAGTCGACGCCGCTGACGAAGCCCAGGGCATGCCCGATCTCGTGCCGCACGATGCCCACGAAGTCGAATGTGCCCGGCGTGATGCCGTCGCTCGGGTCGTAGTCGTACGCGTAGCGGGTGCTGATGTCGATGCGCGCGTCGCAGGCGGCCGCGCAGCCGGGGGACTCGTTGCCCTGGAATTGCAGGCCGAGCGCGCGTGCATTGGCTGCGCTCATGTGGACCGTCGCCGGGTTGTGGTCGACGTAGGGCGTGGCTGACCCGGCGCCGGCGGGGTTGTCGGCCGTGAGGTTGATCAGCCGGCCGAAGTTGGCGCTGCCGGGCAAGCTGGCCACGGCGAGGGCATCCGCAGCGCTGGTGCTCCCCTGGGCCAGACGGCTGCGGAGATCGCTGTAATACATGTCGATGTACATCGATTTCGTCGTGCCGAGCACGCCGGAACTCAACCGCAGGCCGGACTCGAAGTTCAGCGTCAGTGTGACGTCGGTCGTGATGACCGATGTCCATTGCGCACCTGCCACGCGGATCGCTTGCTGTGCCTGCTCGCTGGTACCAGGGAGAAAGGTGTAGTTGATCGTGAGCGCGGGGGATGCGCTGGCCGCAGCGAGGGTTGCGAGGGCGATGGCAAGTCTGGCGAGGGTGGGCATGGAGAACCTTTGAGGTTGAGGCGCCTGGGCCACGATCCTCGGTGGGCGCGTTTGCCTGGAGCAATACCGCACAGGCGGTATTGGGGCGGGGATGCCAGGCCCACAAAATGGCGCCCCAATCACCGGACCGTTCGATGCCCCCCACGCCTGCGCCGCGCGAAAACCAGGTCTTCTTCTGGGCGCACAGCCTGCTGCTGTGCGTCGTGCTCATCGGCTTCGGGCGCAGCTTCTTCCTGCGGCCGCTGTTTCTTCAGTCCCCGTTGCCGTCCCTGCTGATGCTTCATGGCGCAGCGCTGACGCTGTGGTTCGCGCTCACCGTGCAGCAGGCCTGGGCGGCCCGCACCCGGCGCACGTCCTGGCACGCGCGTGCGGCGTGGTTGGCGGTGCCGGTGCTGATTGGCGTCGTCGTGAGCGGCTTCTGGGTGAACACAGCCCTGGCCCTGCAGATCACGTCCGACCAGGATCCGGAGAACATGTTCGTCTGGGCCAACTACATGAGCCTGTTGTCCTATGTCGTGCTTGTGGCCCTGGCGGTGGCAAAGCGCCGTCAGCTGGCTGCGCATCGGCGGCTCATGCTGTTTGCTTCCATCGCCATCATCGGGCCGGCATTCGCCCGATTCGCTTTCTGGCCCGTATTCGGGCTCGGCAAGCTGAGCCTGGTGCTGGCGCCCGCGTTTGCCGTCGCCGGCATGCTGGCCCTGGTCGTGATTGCGCTCGGCTACGACATCGTGACGCTGCGCAGACCACAGCCGGCGACCTGGGGCGGTCTGCTCGGCATCCTGCTGCCACTGGTCGCGGGGACGGCGGTGGCGTTGTCGGGCGCCGGGTTTGCGCTGCTGCATTGACGCGCCGGTGAAGCGCCTGCGTCCTCCCCAACCCGTGGTCCGGGTGCCCCTACAAAGCGTCCAGAATCAGCCATGGTGACCCAGGTGTTGATCGTCGAGGACGAGCCCGAATTTCTGCTTCGGTTTTCTGAGGCCGTCACGGCAACCCCTTCGCTTGCGCTGCTGGGCGCGGTGGGCACCGGCGCCGAAGCGCTGGCACTGCTGGATGCCCGGGCGCCCGACGTGATGCTGCTCGACCTCGGCCTGCCGGACATGGACGGCGTGCAGGTCATCCGCCATGCGGCGCAGCATCAACCGCAGTGCGAAGTGCTGGTGGTCACGATGTTCGAGGACGACCAGCATGTGCTGCCCTGCATCGAGGCGGGGGCGACCGGCTATCTGCTCAAGGACGCCAGCGCCGAGCGGATCATTGCCGCCATCCATGAACTGCTGGCCGGTGGCTCGGCGATCAGTCCCAGCATCGCGCGGCGGGTGCTGGCATCGTTCCGTATCGGCGCCGGCAAGTCCGGTGGGGCCACCCAGGCGCCTGCCGATTCGCCCTTGTCCGAGCGCGAGACGGAGATCCTGCGCATGGTGGCCAAGGGCCTGAGCTTTGACGCCATCGGCGGCGTGCTGTGCATCTCCCCGCACACGGTCGTCGCCCACGTCAAGAAGATCTACCGCAAGCTGGCCGTGCATTCGCGCGGCGAGGCGGTCTTCGAGGCCAGCCAGCTCGGCCTGCTGAAATGAATATCGCCCGGCTGACATGGTGGCGCGGGAGCTGGCCTCTGCGGGCCATGTCAACTTCGTTCTGGCTGCTGCCTCTCGTGCTGGTCGCGCTGGGTGGGTTGCCGGTCCTGCTGCTTCAGCCTTCCCAGATCCTGGACACCGGCCCGGCCCCGGTGGCAGCCTTGCAAGTCTCGTACGCGGTATCCGACGTCGGTGCGCCGCCGTCAGACAGCGCAGGTTGGTCCCGGGTGGCACTGCCTCACTACCGGCTGCTGGGGCGCGACGGACCGCAGCTCGCGTCGTGGTACCGGGTCGAGTTCGACGGCGACGCGTCCAGTGAGGAGCCCTGGGCGGCCTATCTGCCCTACCTGTACAACGGCGGCACGCTGTGGCTGAACGGGGCACCGATGGCGAGCGTGCTGTCATCGCAGCCGGATCTGCACGTGCGTTGGGAGCGGCCCTTCCTGGTGACGCTGCCTGCCGGCTCGCTGAAGCCCCATGGCAACGTGCTGGTGCTGCGGCTCAGCCCTGCGGCCGGGGCTTCGATCCTGCGGATTCCGCGTCTCGAAGTGGCGCCGCTGCGAGTGCTGATGCCGGTCTACGACCGTCGGCTGTTCTGGGTGCGCACGATGCCGCAGATCACCGTGGCGGTCGGCATCCTGCTGCCGTGCTTCGTGCTGTTCATCTGGTGGCGCCGACGCAGCGAAGTGCTGTACGGCCTGTTCGGCGTGGCGACGTTGTTGTGGGCTGTGCGGACCCTGACCTTCGTGTTCGAGGTGATCCCGCAAAGTGAGTGGCGCTGGTGGCGCGTCAGCTACCACGCGGCGACTGGCGGCTTCGTCATCGTGATGGCCTTGTTCGCGCTGCGCTTTGCAGGGCTGAACCGGCCGCTGCTCGACCGCGCGCTGGTCGCCTACGCGCTGGTTGGGCCCCTGTGGCTGCTGCTCCAGGGTCCCGGCGCCGACGCGCTGGTCGGCTACGTCTGGGGCGGCGGCCTGATCCCGGTGGGCCTGGGCGCCGTGGCGGCCACGGCGTGGGTGGCAATCATGCGTCGCGAGAAGACCGCAGCACTGTTGTTGATTGCGCTCACGCTGGCCGCCTGTGCCGGCGTACACGACTACATGATGGCCTACGGTGCTTTGCCGCTCTCGCGCTGGCTGCCCGAATGGTCGCAACAGCGTTTCTTCCTGCTGCACCATGCCGCGAACCTGCTGCTGCTGGTCATGGGCGGCCTGCTGACGCAACGCTTTATCGACGCGCTCGCCGCCATCCAGACACTGAACCACACGCTGGAAGACCGTGTGGCGGCCCGCGAAGCGGAGCTGGCCGACAACTACGCCCGTATGGCGGTGATGCAGCGAGAGCACGTGGCCGGCGAGGAGCGGCGGCGCATCATGCGCGACCTGCACGATGGGCTTGGGTCGCAGCTCTTCATTTTGCTGTCGCGCGTGGAACGGGGTGTCGTGCAGCCCCGTGAGCTGTCGCAGTCCCTGCGGGCATGTATCGCCGACATGCGGCTGTCACTGGACGCGTCGGCTGCCCAGGATGCCGGCCTGGAAAGCGCGCTGGCCGATTTCCTGTATCGGTGGCGGCCGCTGCTGGGCGAGGCCGGCGTGGCGCTGAGGTGGCACATCGATGTGGTTGAGCCGGTGTCATCGCTTTCTGCGCGTGCGACGCTGCAGCTGTTGCGGCTGTTGCAGGAGGCCTTCACGAACGTGGTCAAGCATGCCGGCGCTCGCTCGGTGGCGGTCGACGTGGTGACGACGGTCGACTTGCTGACCGTCACGGTGGCCGACGACGGCCACGGTTTCGAGCCCGGCGCCAGCGATGCCTCCGACAGGCCGGGCCGCGGCATCGCCAACATGCGGGCCCGGGCCGCTGCGCTGCACGGGCGACTGACGATCTCGTCCGGGACAGATGGCACGTGCCTGCGCCTGGAGCTGCCTCGAGTTGAGTCCGGCGCCGGCGCCGTGGTGGTCGCATGAGGGCGTTGAAGCTGGTCACCCACGTCAACGTCGACGACCTGGAGCGCTGCCTGGTTGCCAGCGCCCAGCTTGCGCCGGCCTACATCGAGCAGGCGCAGCAATGGCTGGATGCAAGCGAGACGCACGTGTTGGCGCGTGGCGTCAGGGAGCGGCTGCTGCACCTGGTGTCGCCCGCCACCCGAACCCAACGCTTGCTGGACAAATTGGCAGGGCCGTAGCGTGTGGCCAGAGCCGGCGGGGCCTGTGGGACTGAGGCTCAGCCCCGGATGCGGCGACGCGCCAGGCAGGCCGCGGCAAGGCCCAGCCCCACGAGGGCCAGCGACGCCGGCTCGGGCAGGCGTTGCAGCGAATTCGGACGGCTGCTCGTGACAGGCATGGGTGCATCGTTGACCTGCACGCTGCTGCTCCAGTCCTTCACGACGACCTGGCCGTTGATCTGGCCCCAACCCTGGCCTACGCTGGCGTTCACGGCCAGCAGCGAGGCGTTGATGCCGCCGTTCAGCGTCACGCGGGTGGCCTCGGGCAGGTTGAACATCACTTGGCCCTTGGTGAAGCCCGTGTAGCCGTGGTTGCCGAAATCCACCGCACTGCCGTGGATGTTGATCAGGATCTGCGCACCATCGGCCAGGCCATCGATCTGCATGTTCTTCATGGCGTCGGCGGCCATGATGTCGAAGATGGCCAGCATGGCCCCGGCGGCGTTGAAGTGCAGGGTGCCCCATTGGTCGACGGCGCTGCCGGTGTTTCCCAGGCCGTCCAGCGTGGATGACAGCGCGGCCAGGCGCTGCTGCTCGCTGGTGAATGCGAAGCCCTGGCCGGTCAGCACGCCGCCCATCACCGTGCCGCCGGAGCTGGGCGTGTAGCTGCCGCCGACGACGGCGCCGCCCCACACCGAACCGTTGGTGAAGGCGAGGTTGCCGCCCACTGTCAGGCCCGTGCCGGCGTAGAGCGCGTTGGAGCCGGTCTTGGTGTTGATGGAATAGCCGCTGATCGTCGCGTTGCCGCCGACGGCGACGCGGCCCTCCACGTCGCTGCTGCCGACCGTCGTGTTGCCGAAGGCCAGCAGGTTGAGGCTGGCATCCAGACCCAGGCTGATGGGGGCAGCATGAGCAACGGTGGCAAGCAGCAGGGCGGTGATCAGGGCAAGGCGGCGCATCGAGCGAAGTGGGGTGAGCAGCAAAGTCCGCCAGTCTAGGAAGCGGCGCTCGCACGCGTCACGCCTCGACGCGGGGGGTGGCGAGGCACTTCGCGGAGCAGTTCACGGCCGCCATGTGAAAAAGGCCGCAACCCTTGCGGGCTGCGGCCTTGCGCGGAGCGCTGTTGCGCTTACTGCGTCTTGGTTTCGGTCTTGGCGGGCATGTCACCGGCCTTGGCCTCGGCATGCTTCTTGGGATGGTGCTTGTGGCCATGCTTGACGCCGCTGGCGGCTTCAGCGGGGGCGGCTGCCGTGGCGGTCGCCGGGGCGGGCTTGGCGGCCGGCGTCGCGGCGGTGGTTGCAGCCGGGGTGGCGGCCACTGCAGCCGTGGTCTTCGCGGCAGCCGGTGTGGCGGCGGTGGCCGGTGCCGGGGTCTGCGCCAGAGCCACGCCAGAGGCGAGCGTGATGAGGGCGGTGGCGATGGTGGTCTTCAGCGTGTTCATCTTGAGGGCTCCAGGGTGGTGTGGTGTTTCGTTGCGGGCTTCGCGAAAGCTTGTGGAGACAACGACACCTGTGGACATCCGGTTGACTCGCGGCGCTTGCGTTGCAAAGCCTTACAACGGCCAGAATCAGCCTTATGAACTCTGCCTTTCGTTTTGACTGGACCGCCGGCTACCCGAGCCGGCGCAGCCCGCTGTTCGCGCGCAATGTCGTGTCGACCTCGCACCCGCTTGCGGCCCAGGCTGGGCTGCGCATGCTGCAGGCGGGCGGCAACGCGGTGGATGCAGCCATCGCCACAGCCGCCTGCATGACGCTGGTCGAGCCCTGCAGCAACGGCCTGGGCTCGGACGCCTTCTGCATCCTGTGGGACGGCCAGCAGTTGCACGGGCTGAACGCCTCGGGCCCCGCGCCGACGGCCTGGACGCCCGAGTTCTTCAAGGGTCAGGTCATGCCGAGGCGCGGCTGGGGCTCGGTGACGGTGCCGGGTGCGGTCGGCGCCTGGGCCGCCATGAGCGAACGATTCGGCAAGCTGCCGTTCGCGGACCTGATGCAGCCTGCCATCGAGATCGCCGAGCGCGGTTACGCGGTGCCGCCCATCGTTCAGGGCAAGTGGGCCATGGCTGCGGCGCTGGACGAGCTCACGTCGCAGCCCGGCTTCGCGCAGGCCTTCCTGCCGGGCGGGCGTGCGCCTGCGGTGGGCGAGCTGTTCCGCTTTCCAGACGCGGCACGCAGCTTGAAGCTCATCGCCGACACCAAGGGCGAGGCCTTCTATCGCGGCGAGATCGCGCAGGCGCTGGCCCGCTTCGCACGCGAGACCGGGGGCGCGCTGACCGAGGCGGACCTCGCAGCCTATCGGCCTGAATGGGTGATGCCGCTGGCCAAGGACGTTGCCGGCCATACGCTGCACGAGATCCCGCCCAACGGCCAGGGCATCGCGGCGCAGATGGCGTTGGGGCTGCTGGAACATTGCAACGTGACGGCGCACGAGGTGGACAGCCCCGAGGCCCAGCACCTGATGATCGAGGCGATGAAGCTGGCCTTCGCCGATGTCTACCGCTACGTGGCCGAGCCCGGCGCGATGCAAGTCAGCGCTGAGCAGCTGCTGGACCCTGGCTACCTGGCCGGGCGCGCGAAGCTGATCGATCCACGGCGCGCCCAGGTCTTCGGCGCAGGCAACCCCGTCAAGGGCGGCACCATCTACCTGACCG
The DNA here is from genome assembly GCA_016195825.1 of Burkholderiales bacterium. Classification (GTDB taxonomy): domain Bacteria; phylum Pseudomonadota; class Gammaproteobacteria; order Burkholderiales; family Burkholderiaceae_C; genus Pelomonas. Next base: position 13,153 of record JACPYV010000021.1, read on the forward strand.
CGGCCGACGAGTCCGGGATGATGGTCAGCTTCATCCAGAGCAACTACATGGGCTTCGGCTCCGGGCTCGTGCTGCCGGGCTATGGCATCAGCCTGCAGAACCGCGGCCACTGCTTCACGCTGGAGCCGGGTCACCCCAACCAGGTCGCGCCGGGCAAGCGCCCCTTCCACACCATCATCCCCGCCTTCCTGACCAAGGGAGGACAGCCGGTCATGAGCTTCGGTGTCATGGGCGGCAACATGCAGCCGCAGGGTCACATGCAGACGCTGGTGCGCATGCTCTGCTACGGCCAGAACCCGCAGGCCGCCTGCGACGCACCGCGCTGGCGTTTCAACGAGGGCCTGTCCATCAACGTCGAGGCGCACATGCCCCCCTCGACCATCGAAGGCTTGCGCGCGCTAGGCCACCAGATCGGCGACATCCACGACAGCTACCAGGACTTCGGCGCTGGCCAGTTCATCTGGCGGCTGGGCGACCCGGCGGTGCAGGGCTATGTGGCTGCCAGCGACCCGCGCCGCGACGGCGCTGCGGTGGGCTGCTGACCATGGAGCCTCTGCGCCTGAACCCGGGCGACGACCTGCGCGGTGCGCTGCAGGACAGGCGGCTCACGGGGTTCGTCGTGGCGGGCATAGGCAGTCTCGTGCGAGCGCAGCTGCGCTTCGCCGGCGAGTCCGAGCCGACAGTCATCGCCGGGCCGCTCGAGATCCTGACGTTGAGCGGCAGCCTCACGCCGGACGGCGTGCATCTGCATGCCAGCGTGTCCGATGCATCGGGCCGTGTGGTCGGCGGCCACGTCTGCGCCGGCTGCGAGGTGCGGACCACGGCCGAGCTGCTGATTGCGCCGCTGCCGCCCGGCTCGCTGGCACGTGAGCACGATGCCGCAACCGGCTACGCCGAACTGGTCGTGCGTCGCCCGTGATCCACAGCCATGACCCACGGCAAGTGGGCTGGACCGCGCCAGGTTCTGAACTGCGCCCCGGAAGTTGGGTGGTCGGCTTTGCGACCACACGAACTTTTCGCTCGCAGCCTGTGTGCCGGGAATTGTCTTCAAAGCGACCAGGACGGGTATGGCGCCGCAAATGCTTGGCTGCTTCGAACTGCGGACAAGTGCCGCTGCCGCCTGTCGTCAGAACAGCTCGGAGGCACCGTAGCTCGCTTGGTCCAACTCGCCGTTTTCAACCAGGACCTGGTAGTCACAAATGCGATTTCGACCCGTTCGCTTGGCTTGGTAGAGCGCCCGGTCGGCCCAACTCAACACCTCTTGCGGGAGGTCGTTGGGGTCGGCACTGCTCAGCCCGATGCTGATCGTGACGGTACCCACCTGGGGGAAGGAATGCCGCTCTACGGCCTGGCGTAAACGCTGCAATAGCGCCACCGCCTCGGTGCGGCTCTTCGCGCAGAACAGTGCCACGAATTCCTCGCCTCCATATCTGAACAGCAGGTCAGAGGAGCGAAGCTCCGACATCATGACCCGCGAGACAAGCAGGAGGACCTCGTCGCCGACGACATGGCCGAAGTTGTCATTGACCCCCTTGAAATGGTCGACATCGATCACGGCGATCCAGTGGGAGCCGGATGGCGCCTGCACGCGGCGCCCATCAGGTGTTTCGACCGGATCGTCGGATCGGGACAGGATGGTCCAGATGCGGTCGAAGCTGTTCTCAAGTGCTTGACGATTCAGCAACCCGGTCAGGCGATCACGCTGGCTGGCGTCCAGCAGGTCGAAGTAGTTGGAGAACACCTCCAGCACACCCTTGACGATGGCGTCCTCGGTCAAAGTCACTTCGCGGTCGCGGGCAAAGACGAAGTAGCCACAGATCTCGCGTCCACCGAACAAGGGGTATGCGATCAGCAGGTCGTTCTCGGGCTTGCGCTTGCGGGTGCAGGGCTTGCCGAGCAAACGCACGTTGTCCAGCAAGCCGCTGATCTCCGGGGAGACGTTGGCGGAGTTGTAGATTTCTTCGTTGCGCTCGACCAGGCGGGCCAAACCATCTGATTCCACGACACGGGAGTGGTGGTGGTGCAGCACGCGTACGGCTGACGTGAGTTCGTCGATGCGGTACAGGGATGAATCCAGGACGCCGAGCATCGGGCAGAGGGTCTTGAGGAGGCTTTGTTCCAGCAGCGAGGTGTCGCGGATCGCCGTCATCTTGCCCAGCTTGTGCAGCAGGCCGGGGATCTGGACTTTGGGAGCTTCGGTCGGCGCGATCATGGGATGGGTTGAGCCAGGACGACTCAAGCAACGACGTTGGCGTCGGCAACGTTGACCGAGAGCCTTCGTCGCATGGGGCTTCGAGCTTCGCGGCGTGCAATAGGCTGCATCCGTCCGCCCCTAAAGCAGGAGCAGCACGGGTGCGTCATCCTCACTAGCCTGCGGGATAAGTCACTCGCAACTGCCAAGTCTGGCGCCGCAGGCCTTCGTGAGCCCCGCGGCGGGCGCGCGATGCTCCTGAAGCGTCCAGCGGCGTTCAGCAGACTTCGCGAGTCGCGTCCGACTTTTCGGATACCGTGCTCCAGAAGCCGAACGACGCCGTCAAGCAAGCAGCGAACAGCAGAAACATCCACCGGTGGTGCCCCAGGGCATCAGACAGTTTCAGCAGGCCGGGTACGGCCAGCGCCGGCAACACGAGGCTGGAGTTGAAGACACCCATGCTGACACCCATCTCGCCTGAGCTCACAGACTCGGAAAAGATGGCAAACACGATGGAGATCAGCGACGACCACCCGATGCCGCACAGCAGCATGCCGCCGTAGTAGAGCAGTTCGCTGTTCGCACCCAACGAAACCAGCAGGTAGCCCAAAGCCATCAGGCCCATGGCGATCTGGTGCACTCGCACCTTGCCCCAGCGCACGCACAGGGGCTTGAGCATCAGGACGGGCAGCAGCGCTCCAACCACGTTCAGCAGCAGGAAGCCCAAGGACATGACGTTGCCGGCGGTGTCAGCTGCCGTCGGCGCGGCGCCGTGGGCAAGGTGCAGGAAGGAATTGGCCAGAACCGACGCGGGGTCGGTCGTGGGCACGACGAAGTCCCGCACGAAGAAGAAGGCCATGACGAACATGCCCTGAACGCCCAGCCAGGCGAACCCGTGGCCGAGCAGGATTTTTTGCAGCCGCAACTTGTGCGACGAATCTGTCCTTGCCTGCCGGACGATCAGCAGACCCCAGGCCAGCGTGATGACGACCGCCACCAGGAACAGCGGGACGGCGATCGTCGACAGCGCACCGTCCAGCACCAGCTTGTCGACGGCGATGAAGATCCCGTAGCCCATGAAGCTGCTCATGGGAAGGAGGGCCTTGAAGGCGTCTGCCCCGCTGGAGCGGGTCTGCGCCTGCTCCGACGGTACCGGCTTCGGTTGCGGCGTCGATGGGCCGGATTCCTGGATGAACAGCAGCGGTGCCACCGAGAACAAGAACGTCACCGCCACCGTGACGAGGATCAGTACCTCGTTGCCGAAGAAGATTGAGATCACATAGGCGCTGATGCCGAAGATCCCGGACACGGTCTGCATCCAGGAATAGCCCCGTACGCGATCGGGGCCTTCGGGCGTCAGGTCGGCCACCAGAGACCGCGCGGGGTTGAACGTGACGTTGGTGCTCAGATCGCAGAGCAGGGCCACGACCACCGCCACGGCCAGCAGGCTCAGGCCGGTCGTGGACGCCAAAGTGTCCAGCCGGAGCATGGCGAACATGGATGCGGCGCCGGCGGCCCCCCCGACCAGCAGGTAGGGCTTGCGCCGGCCGCTGAGCAGCCAGGTGCGGTCGCTGAGGGCGCCGACGATCGGCTGGACCAGCAGTCCCATCAGGGGCCCAGCCAGCCAAATCAGCGCGATGTTGTCGATGTTCAGGCCATAGCGTGTGCTCAGCAGCCAGGTCGAAGATGCGATGCCTGCCGACAGGCAGAAGCCGATGGCTGCCGTGGGCAGACTGAGCAGGATCAGGAAGCTGGTGGTGAGATTCTTCTGAGCGTCTAGCATTCGCCGTGCGTTCCGAATGGGTTGGTTTGGGGCCGTTGGCGTCGGGCATGGGCGATTTGCACGTCGCCTGGACACTCGGTTCATCTGCGCGGCAGAGGTCTCATCTCGAACCGCAATTCGCCGCCCTGAGTCAGCGCTGTGTGGTCCATCTGCGTTGCTGCCACGGCACGCCCGTTCAGCCAGGCCTGGGCTGCGTACGGTCTCGATTCAGCGAATCCCCCTGCCACCACCCGGAGCGTCTTTCCATCCGCCAGTCGAAGCTGCGCCAAGGCCACCTGCGGCGAGCCCAGCACATAACTGCCACTGGCGGCGCGCACCGGGTAAAGGCCCAACGTGGAGAAGACATACCAGGCGCTCATCTGGCCGCAGTCGTCGTTGCCGGTGATGCCGGCGGGGCTGTCCGCATAGAACGCGCGGCTGATGCGCTGGATCAGCGCATGTCCCTTCCAGGGCTGCGGCGTGTAGGCATACAGGTAGGCGATGTGATGGCTGGGCTCGTTGCCATGGGCGTACTGGCCGATCAGGGCTTCCTGGCCCTGGTGCTTGTCAACACCGCGCTGCTTTACGCTGAAGAACTCGTCCAGCCACCGTCCGAAAGCGGCTGGCCCGCCCATCAGCTGGGCCAGACCCTGCGGGTCATGCAGGCCGGGCGTCAGCGAATATTGCCAGGCGTTCGCCTCGGTGTAGTCACCAGGGTTGCCCAAAGGCGAGGTGGCCGTGAGTGGGTCGAATGGCGTGCGCCAATTGCCCTGAGAGTCGCGCCCGCGCATCTGCCGCGTGCCCTCATCCCAGAGCTTGCGGTAGCCCTGGGCTCGCTCGGCAAAGCGCAGTTCGGTGGCGCTGTCGCCGAGCTGCGCGGCGACCTGTGCCACTGCGGCGTCGCCCACGCCGTACTCCAGTGTCTTGGAGACTGCTTCGCCGGGCTCCTTGTCGAAGGGCAGGTAGCCGTACTGCTCATAGCTGGCCCAACTGCGTTGCGCCCATGCCGGGGCATCAGGGCGAGGCAGCGTCGACGTCTCGACCATCGCCCTGAGCGCGGCCTGCGCATCAAAGCCCTTGAAGCCCTTGGCCAGCGCGTCAGCGATCACCGGCAGGGCAGGGTTGCCGATCATGGTGTGGGTTTCTCGGCCCCACGCGGTCCACAGCGGCAGGTATCCCTGGGCCTTGTGGTGCTCGATCAGCGTGGCAACCATGCTGTCGACGCGCTCTGGCACGATCAGCGTGAACAGCGGCTGCACCGCACGGAAGGTGTCCCACAGGCTCATCGTCGAGTAGTAGTGACCGCCTGGCGCCAACTGCACCTGCCCGGTCGGGCCCCGCACCCGGCCATCCACGTCCGCGATGTCGCTCGGGTGCATCAGCGTGCGGTACAGCGCCGAGTAGAAGATGCGCTTCTGACGCTCCGGCGCCTCGATGCGGATGCGGCCGAGCATGTCCTCCCACTGCGCGGCGGCCTCGCCGTGCACTTCGTCGAAGGACATGGCCTGGACTTCCTCCAGGTTGCGGCGAGCACCGTCCACATCCACGGTGGACAAAGCTACCCGGGCCTGCAGCGTTCGGTCGCTGCCGAGGTCGAAGTTCAGTACATACCGGGGTGCTTTGTCCTTTGGTCGGGAAGGCAGCGTGATTACGCGCTGGATGGGCGCACTGAACTGAACGACAAAGCTGGCCTCACGCTCCACCCAGTTGCGGCTGTGCACGGTGCCGCTGATCTCACCCTTGGCGGCGTCCACCTTCACATCGCTGTGCGTGACCCGGGCGTCGGTCTGGAACAGGATGCCGTGCTGCAGGTCTGCCAGTACCTGCGCAGTGCCTGCCTTGTCGAATCTGTAACGCTGCAGGGCCACGCGCTGAGTGGCGGTCAGTTCGACCTTGACGCCGTGCGCGGGCAGTCGAACCGTGTAGTAGCCGGGCTGAGCTGACTCGCTCCTCTTTGCATAGCCCGTTTCGAAACGGGTGCTGATTGAATCCCAGGCCCTCCCCATCCGCGGCTGCAGCAGCACGTCGCCCAGCTCGCCGATGCCGGCACCGCTGATGTGCGTGTTGGAGAAACCCATGATGGTCTTGGCACGGTACTGGTAGCCCGAGGCGTAGCTCCAGCCCCTGTCGTTGTTGTCGGGACTCGGGGCCACCATGCCGAAGGGCCGTGTGGCACCGGGGAAGACGTGGCCCGTGCCGTCGGTGCCGATGAAGGGGTTGACATAGGCCGTGAGGGACTGCGCCGCGGCCAGCAAAGGCGCAAGCAGCGTGAACAGCGTGGCGGCGGCCTTCATCAGCGCTTGCCCATCAGAAAGAGCAGCGGGATTTCAAGGCGAGCGGCCCAGGCCTTCTCGTTGTGGCCGGTGCCTTCGAACACACGGGTTTCGAAGTTCTTGCCGTCTTCGTAGCCGCGCTCGCGCGCGAGGTCGTCGACGATCAGCTGATACGGTGCATAGAGTGCGTCCAGCTCCGTCGTGCCGTGGTCCTGGTAGATCCGGTGCGTGGCCGGGTCGGCCAGGCGGGCGCGCAGGTAGTTGAAGGCTGCCAGCGGGACCGCTGCATTGGGCTTGAAGCCACCGATCCAGTGCGTGGACAGCCCTGCAGCGCCTCCGAACACCTGCGGGTATTCGTTCATCGCGTAGACCGAGATCAGGCCGCCCATGCTGGAGCCCATCAGGAAAGTGCTGGCGGCCTCGGCCCGGGTGGCGTACTTCGCGTCGATGGCCGGCTTGAGCTCTTCGACCAGAAAGCGCAGGTAGTTGTCTGACTGCGGCTTGTTCTGCAGTCCTTCCTTGACGAGCTTGTCGCGCAGCGCCTCGGGCATTTCGGGCAGGTACTTCTGCGGAAAGTACTCGCTGTGGCGGTACTTGCCGTTGTTCCAGACGCCAACGACCAGGGTGTCCGAGATGCGCCCTTCGTTGATGAGGCGCTGCACCACGTCCTGCACGTTCCAGGCCTGCTTGTTCCAGGTCGTGCCTGCATCGAACAGCATTTGGCCGTCGTGCATGTAAAGCACGGCATAGCGCTTCTTGTCCGTGTAGCCATCGGGCAACCAGACGTCGACATGGCGCGCATCCACGAACTTGGACGGGAAGCTCGCGAGCCGCTCCACGCGGCCGACGGCCACCTGGGGCAAGGGCTCAGCGGCCAGAGTGACCTCAGTCAGGCCCAGTGTGAGCAGCAAGGCGCTCAGCAGTCGTTTAAGCATCAGCGGTGTCTCCATCCAGTCGTTGTTTTGCCTCCGAGAAGCACTCGCAGGCAATCTCCCACAGCCGCTGTGCATCGGCATAGCGGTCGCTGGGTTCGCCGCCGAATTCATCGTCGGCGAGATCGGGGCGGGGTTGGGCGTAGTGAATCCACAGCGCATCGGGGCCGTCGCCTATCCTCATCGGCAGCAGCTCTGGGTTGAAGCTCAGGTAGTCGCCGGCTCGAGCGCCGCGCAAAAAACCCTCGAAGCAGCTTCGCCACATGACGCGGTGATGCTCGACATAGGGGCCGGGGTCGTCCAGCCCGGTCTGGATGGCGCCGACATTGCCGATGCGGGCGTGCATGAAGCGCACCCGGTCGAACACCGGTTGCAGCCGCGCGACACGGCTGAGGAACTCGCCGCCATAGGGGAGCTCATGCCCGGTGTACCAGTGCGACAGATCGGCGTTGAAGCGAACGTCGGGCCAGCGCTCCACGAGGTCCAGCGTGCGGCGCAGGTCTTGGGTGATGGTGCCACGGTGCGTCTCGATGTAGAGCGGATGACCATGGCAGGCCGAGGCTTCGAGCACAGCGCCGACGAGGGCGTCGATCTCGGCATCCGTCTCGAAGCTGTTGCCGACGTGCAGCGTGGTGGCGTCCAGTCCGAGTAGCTTGTGCGCGCGGGCAATCCCATCGGCTTCGTCAGGCTGCATCACTCGGCCCATGCCGCTGGCGCGCAGGCCGGCTGCCAGCACGGTCTCGGCATCAGACCAGCTCTGCACGGCGATGTAGCCATCGGCCTTCACCATGTCGAGCTGCTCGGCGAATGTGGGCCTCCAGCCGCGAGTGCCGGGCGGTAGGTCCATCAGCGTGCCGCTGTTGAGATCGCGGCGCAGCCGCGGCGCGGCAGCAGTGCCGTCGTTGGTTCTGTCGGCGGTGGGCATCACTTGTCCTGTGCACGATCCGCGTCAGCGCGGTGAATCGATCTGCAAGAGCGTTACCGAGCGCGGCGGCAGCTCCAACTGCTCACCCACCGCGAAACGCTGGTTGCTCATCACGTCACGTGCCGTGGCTCCCTTCGGCAGCCGTTCTCTAAAGCGTTTCGTGGCGAGCTGGGTGGTCGTGTTGTTCTTGTTGATGATCAACATCACTGTGTCGCGCTCGTCAAAGCGGAACAGCACATAGCAGCCATCCTCAGGGAAGAAGTGCATCAGGCGCCCCTCATGCACTACACGGGCCGTCTTGCGCCAGTTGAGCAACTTGCGAAGCCAGGCTTGCATGGCCGCCTGCTCGGGCTTCAGGCCCGCACCCGTGAACGCGTTGGCGATATCGCCCGCCCAGCCGCCGGGGAAGTCGCCGCGGAAGGCATCGAAGGCATTGAGCGCCTTGGGGCTGGTCATCAGCACCTCGGTGCCGTAATAGATCTGCGGGATGCGCTTCATCGTCAACACATAGGCCAGCGCCATGCGGGTCAGCGCGGGGTCCTCGTCCAGCGCGCTGAAGATGCGCGGCGTGTCGTGATTGCCATCGAACAGCACGAGGCGGCCCGGGTCGGCGTACAGCTGGTCGCTCACCAGCAGGTTGTAGAGCCGCTTCAGCCCGGTGTTGTAGGTCTCGGGCTCCGCAAGCGCCTGTGCCAGCGGCGTGTAGACCACATAGTCCATCACGCTGGGCAGCGTCGACACGAAGCCATTGCCCTGGGTGCGACCACGTGCCCAATAGGCCTGCACGGCGGGGTTGTCGCTCCATTCCTCTCCGACGATGCCGAGGGCGGGGTACTCAGCGAGGATGCGGCGGGTCCACTCGTTGATGAACGCGGGGTCGGAGTACGCGTAGGTGTCCACGCGCAGCCCGGACAGTCCAGCAAACTCGACCCACCAGATCGCATTCTGGATTTCATAGTTGGCCATCTGCGGGTTGCGCTGGTTCTTGTCCGGCAAGGTGGTGTCGAACCAGCCGGCAGAGAAGCGCTCAAGATCGGCCGCTGACGCGTACGGGTCGCTGACCGTCGTGCGAGCGTGGTTGGTGAGCACGAACTGGTTGTCGTTGCTCAGCCAGTCGGGCGCGGGCAGATCCCGCATCCACCAGTGGTTGGAGCCGATGTGGTTGGGTACCAGGTCCTGGATCACCTTTAGTCCCTTGGCACGGGCCAGGGCCACGAAGCGCTGGTAGTCGGCATTGCTGCCGTAGCGGGGGTCGATGCGGTAGGCGTCGGTCGTGCCGTAGCCGTGGTACGAAAAGCTGGGCTGGTTGCTCTCTGTGAGCGGCGTGGGCCAGATGGCCGTGTAGCCCATGGCCGCGATGTGATCCAGGCTCCGGATCATGCCGGCCAGGTCGCCGCCATGCCGGCCGCCGGGCAACCGGCGGTCGGCCTGTTCGGTGAAGCCAGGTGCGTTGTCGTTGGCAGGGTCACCGTTGACGAAGCGATCGGGCATCAGGTTGAGGATCACGTCGGCCGGGACGAATCCCTGGCGGTCGGCCGAGCCCGGTGCGCGTGCGCGCAGCTCATAGCGCAACACGCCGGCCTCAGTGCCGCGCTGCAGCGTGATCGGCACGGTGCCGGCGGTCGTCTGGGCGCCGACCTGCAGCGTCAGCCATAGGTAGTTGGGGTTGGGGCCGCGCGTGCTGCTGACCAGGCGCACGCCGGGCCAGCTCAGGCGCGCGGTGCATTCGGCGATGCCGGGCCCGTGGAGCATCAGCTCAACTTGTTCGTGCTTCATGCCCACCCACCAGTTCGGTGGGTCCACGCGCTCCACCGTCTGCGCCCGCACCGGCAGCGCCAGAAGGCAGGCTGTGAACAGGCAGAACATCGTCAAGCCGACCGTCGATCGGCGGCCATCGCACGCGCGCCACTTCATCCGGCGGCCCCTTCGAAGACGACCGGGTTGCGCGGTGTGGCGATGACTTCACCCGGCTGCACACCCGGGCACCATTGGTCGCGGTCATGAGCCTGCGCGGCGCTGAGCGCCTGGGTCAGCCGCATGTCTGCGTCCATGTAGATCACCGTCATCACGGCGCGGGGCGTGCGGGAGACGTTGGCGCGGGCTTTGTGGAAGGTCCAGCCGAGATGGAAGCTGATCTCTCCCAGATCGAATGCGCCGCACGCGAACTCGAAGCCGTGCCGGGCCATGTTGGCGCTGATCTTCTCTTCGCTCTCGTCGCTGATGCCGAGGTCACGCCCGAACTCGACCGACTGGCTACGGGCATAGAAGCCCAGCGGCCCCATGTCCGCAGGCACGGCCTGCAGCGGCACCCAGGCCGTAATCGCACGGTCCGAGGCCAGGGGCCAGTAGTACTGATCCGCGTGTGCGGGCGTGATGCCGCCGCCCGGCTCCTTGTAGAGCGACTGATCGTGGTACAGCCTCACGCCGCGTACTTGAAGCAGCTCCGCGGCAATGCGGCCCAGCCTTCGGCCCATCACGAATTCCTTGACGATGGCGCTGTGCTCCCACAGGTTCATCACCTGCAGGAAGGCCTTGTCATAGGTGCTGCGTTCTTCCAGCGGTGCGTTCTGCGTGTTGAGCGCGATGGTGAGACGGGTGATCTCGTCCCCGTAGTGCTTGAGCGCCGATGGCGACAGCACGTCTTTGAGCTTGATGAATCCGTCGCGCTCGAACTGCTCGATCTGGGACGGCGTGATGCGGTAGGGCGAGTCGATGTCCACGGTGGTCATGGTTCAGGTTTTGCGGGTTTCGGGGCGCAGGAAGGGATGAGCCAGGTCTTCAATGCCTCGCTCCGCGTATGGGTCATTGCCGGCTACGACGACGACGTCGCGGTAGTCATCTGGAGCGAAGCGGGAGTTGCCGAATTTCCACGGCAGCTGAGATCGTGCGGACATGTAGTGGTTGACCAACGCCCGGCGGTAGCCGCTGGTGCGGCGGTTGTCGAGGCTTCGGTGCAACGTGAAGCCGTTGAAGAACACCACCGAGCCGGCCGGCACCTCGACGGCGATGCCGCCTTCGCGCCCACCGAATTCACTCTCCCAGCCGACGGCCTCGGGTGCGCCATCAAAGCGAGGGTCGTCGCAGGGCTGCATGGGCCAGAGTGCACCCCGTGCATGGCTGCCGGGTTGCATCCACAGACAACCGTTGTCGATGGTGGCGTCATCGAGCGCGATCCACACACCGGTCAAGGAGCGGTCGGTCGTCGGGATGAAGGTCTCATCCTGGTGCCAGGCCTGGCCCGGCTTGCCGGCGTTCTTCACGAACAGCATCGACTGCATGCATTTCACGTCAAGGCCGATTAGCTGCGTGAGCACCTCGACGATGGCGGGGTGGCTGAGCATCTCGCGCATCAGTGACGAGACCTTGTGGGGAAAGTGGATGGCCAGGACGTTCTTCAGTGGGGGCTCGCCGTCGTCGTCGAGTTGTGCCACACCGTCGATGGTGCCGCGCTGCCCGCAGGCAATCGCGATCGCCTCTTCACGCAGGGCCTGCACGGTAGGCAGGTCGACCATGCCGCTGCAGATGGCATAGCCGTTGCGCCGGTACTGGTCCTGCAAGGGGTTCATCGGCCTGACTCCAAGGGGCAGATAAAGGCGGCCCAGGGCTCGAGCCGGAGGTTGTTTCCGAGCAGATGCGCGCCACCCACGGTCACCGCTTCCTGGGTGGCTTGGAAGGCTCGCCCCAGTTCCAACGAGCGGGGTACCGCCGAGAAGTTGAATGCGACCAGAACGGCATCCGCTGACTCGCGACGCAGCACCACCAGCACCTGCTCGTCCGTCCACAGGGCCTCGAAGCTGCCCAGTCGCAGGGCAGGGTGGGCGCGGCGTAGCGCCAGGAGGCGGCGCGTGAGCTGCAGGCACGAGGCGGGGTCAGCCTCCTGCACGTCGACCGCGCGTGCCTGATGTGCGGGATCCAAGGGCAGCCAAGTCTTGTCGCCTGTGGTGAAGCCGGCGTTCGGTGCGCCGGCCGTCCATGGCATCGGCGTGCGGCAACCATCGCGGCCCTTGTCTCGGGGCCAGTGGGCTTTGCCGAATGGATCCTGCAACTGCTCGAACGTGATGTCTGACTGTGTCAGCCCAAGCTCCTCACCCTGGTAGAGGAAGACCGTGCCTCTCAAGGCCGTGAGCAAGGCCAGCAGCTGCTGAGTCCGATGCTCATCGCCCTCGGCCCAGCGGGTGGCCACGCGCGGGGCGTCGTGGTTGGACAGCGCCCAAGACGGCCAGGCCTCGGCGCCAGCACCTTGCAGCCACGGCGCCATCAGGGCCAGCAGGGCATCGGCCTTGGGCTGGGCGCCCAGCAGCACGAATGAATACGCGGTGTGCAGGCGCTGCTGGCCGCGGGTGTACTCGACCATCCGCTCCAGGCTGTGGGCCGAGCCGATCTCGGCCACGGTGAACCGCGCCGGGAATTCATCGGTCAGGGCGCGGATCCGCGTCAGGAAGGGCAGGTTCTGCGGCTGGCAGATGTTGAACAGATGCTGTTGCATCGCGGCCGGGATATCGCCTCTGCGCTCGGGCGGCTGCGGCGGGTTGTCCCGCAGCAGCGGGTCGTGGCAGTAGTAGTTGGCGGTGTCCAGCCTAAAGCCGTCCACGCCGCGATCTAGCCAGAACCGGCCGATGTCGAGGATGGCATCCTGAACTTGCCTGTTGTGGAAGTTCAGGTCCGGCATCTGCTGCAGGAAGTTGTGCAGGTAGTACTGTTTGCGGCGAGGCTCCCAGGTCCAGGTTGGGCAACCCATCCAGCTCTGCCAGTTGCTCGGCGGGCCGCCATCGGCCCTGGCATCGGCCCACACATACCAGTCGGCCTTGGCGTTGTCGCGGCTTTGGCGGCTTTCCTCGAACCAGGGGTGCTCGATGGCCGTGTGAGACCAGACCTGATCGATCACGACCTTCAACTGCAGCGCGTGGGCGCGAGCGACCAGCGCATCGAAGTCGTCCAGCGTGCCGAAGATCGGGTCGACCCCGCGGTAGTCGCAGACGTCGTAACCGAAATCGCGCATCGGTGACGGGAAGAAGGGCGAGAGCCAGATGCCGTCCACGCCGAGGCTGGCCACGTAGTCCAGCCGGTCTGTGATGCCGCGCAGGTCGCCAATGCCGTCGCCGTTGCTGTCAGCAAAACTGCGCGGGTAGATTTGGTAGAGAGTGGCACCTTGCCACCAGGTCGGGCTGATCGAGGGGAGCGAAGACATGGCCGGCAGTGTCCCGGCGGGGAGTTCGTCAGTCACGGCCTGGATCGGCCAGTATTTGATCAATCCTGACCCTATTGGAGACAGAATGAGGATATGAGGGCCGCGATCGAGCATGTCACCCATCCGGACAGCAGCTTTCGTCTGCTGGACCTGGAACTGCCGGCCTTCTCTGCCGGCCCGCACCGCCACCCGCAGTTGGAGCTGACCTGGATCGAGCGCGGCAACGGTCTTCGATTCGTCGGCGACAGCGTCGAGCCCTTCGAGGATGGCGACCTGGTCCTGGTCGGCCCGCAACTGGCGCACGCCTGGCTGGGCCAGCCTGCGTCGGGTGCGACGCCTGCGACCTTTCGAGCAACGGTGCTTCAGTTTTCGCCCGAGCTGCTGGAAGACGCGCGCTGGCCTGAATTGCGTGCGCTGCGGACCTTGCTGGCGAGTGCGCGACGCGGGCTGGCGTTCTCGCCCGGCGCGCCGCGAGATCGGATCGCGGCCTTGTTGAGCGCCATGCCAGCGCAGGATGGGTTGGCGCGTCTCGCAAGCTGGGTGCTGTTGATGCGGGAGATCGCAGCGCCCGGCACCGAGGCTCGCAGCTTGTCAGTGCGTGAGGCTGCTGAGATCGCTCGCGACGACCGGATCGAGCGCTTGCTCGCGTGGCTGCACGCGAACCTGGCCGAGCCCATCCGCATCGAGCAGGCCGCCGCGCAGGTTCACATCAGCCCGGCGGCGCTGCCGCGCTTTTTCAGGCGTGAGACCGGCAAGACCTTGGTGACCTACCTGAACGACCTGCGCGTGAGCGAGGCCTGCGTGCAACTGCGCCAGTCACGCCGCCCCATCGCCGATATCGCCGCCGCCTGCGGCTTCGCGAGCGCCGCGCACTTCGACCGGCAGTTCAAGCGGTGGCTTGGCTGCAGCCCGCGGGTGTATCGGGCCAGCATTTGAGCCGGGCTCGCAATCTGGGCCTCCGTTGGCGCCTTGTAGGACTGCGCCTGGCATCGTCCTCCGCGTGATGTCACAAGCCCTACAGGTGTCTGGTCAATTCAATGGGCAGGTGAGCCGCTGGAGACGGTAGAAGTGGGCCGCCTTTGACGCAGAAGCTAGGAGCTGCGCGCGGTCAGATTAGCGTCGGCGCACTTTGCGCTCATGAGGTTCGTCTTCGATGGGGAACCTGTGCGGCGTCGTGAACCGACCTGCGGGCCGCCGACCGGCGAACTCTTCGAAGTAGCCGTACCAGTGAAGTGCGGCAACCCAGATTGCCTCAGGGCAAGAAGCGCGAGACTCCAGGCCAGGCGTGAGGTCGAAGCCCGCTGCAGCGCACGCGGTCTCCAGCATGCAGGAGCTGGGCAGCCCGATTCCATCGGTGAGGGGGTTGGGAGTGCGTGCAACGCCCCACGAGAACGCGAGCCACTTGAGGATGTGTTCGAGCGCATCGAGCGTTCCTCGGGAGCGCTCGAAGGCCTGAATTTTCTCGAACAAGACGTTTTGGGGTAACGGCAGCGCAATGATGGCAATGTTTGGCCACTTGACCGGGTCCGCAAAGTCCTTGAGGGGGCGCTCAACGACGCCATTCGTTCTTGTGGCCATCGTTCCACCAGGTGGTTGGAGCAAAGGCACATGAACGGCCCTCGCCTTAGACACATCCGGCCCGGCGAGCTTTACGCACAGGGTGTCTGACCAGAAGGACGGGAGCATGTCGCGACGCAGATGAGACTGGGCAACACGCAGGCGGAACGACATGGTGTCGCTTCCGCCGAGCAAAGCCACGTAGCTCCACGCGTCCGACCCACCTGTCTTCATCTCGGCAACGGCTCGAGTCCCCCATTTCAAGTTGTCCTCTTTGTCGACCCGTCCCAGCTCGGTAAAGGCGCTGTTGGGGGCATTGGTCTTCGAACGCAGTTGGCGCAGCATGGATGTTCTCCCTCGAACTAGAGCGGAAGCAACGGGTAGGGCCCGCATGTGACCGGGCGCTTCACCTCGGCATCGTTGTGCACGGAGTAGTAGGTCACCCGCATCTCGGCACCGCGTCCCGCGCGGCTGAACTGGACCAAGGCCACTTGGTCGCCTTTGTGGCCGTAGCACTTGCTGGGGGTGAACTCGTGCAGGTTTCCGAAGCGTGCTGGCGGGTCTGGCGGATCGCTATGACGTGGCCACGTCTCACGCTTACCGAAGATGCCGCGAATCTTGTTGGCAAGGATGGCCTTCTGGTCTGCCCCAGGCGTATCAATGAGGCGAGACGGTGAGCAGATGACTTCGTAGAGCGACGTTCGGCCGGTGGGAATGTGCATGGCCTGTGCAATCCGGCCCCAGTGGACGTCGCCAGTTACGAAGACGACCGGAACACCTGCATCCGCCAACCGCGAGAGTGCCCCCTCGACGACGGTGCTGAACTGGTCATAGTTTCCGTACTCGGCGTCCTGGAGCTGGGACGCCGTGTCTGACGGCTTCTCGACAAAGAGCGCTTGACCGCCGGCCAGGATGCCAACCAGCGGCGTTGCGGTTCCCTTGGCCGCAATCAGGTCCGCCTCCCACTGGAGCACGGCCGAGGCAGCGTCTTGCCTCATGAGCCCATCGGCAGCCTTGAAGTCGCGTTTTCTGCTGCACCGAGTGTCGAGCATCAGAATGGCCAAGGGCTGGACATCAAATCGCCAGAACGAAGGCGCGGTTCCCGGCGCTCCACCTTGTTGGTAGTCCTCGTACATCGCTTGACCAACAGAAGCCCACAGGTCGCGACGCTCTTGCGTCCAGGTGCCGGGTAGCTGTGCCTGAGGAAACGGATAGTTGTTCCAGAACTCATGGTCGTCAGGCAGGCATACCGTGGGCGCACGGCTGAGCGCTGACTCCAGGCCGGCCGTTCCAAGGGCATCGGAGAGGAAGTTCTTCTGGTACTTGTTGCCCAGGAACTGCGAAAGGGCGGGGTCGGTGTCCGGCAGATCTTCAAAGAGAGGCAGATCCAGGTAGACCTGGTCGCCGGCCATGAGCGTCATGTGCGGGCGTACCGGCAGCTGAGAGACGATGTTGCCGAGCAGACCTCCCGAGTCCTCAGGCTGGAAATAGCAAGACGTCAGGAGGATGTTGAAACTGCCGTCCATCGTGGAGGGCACTGCCGAAGGCGTTGAGAAGACGGTTCGCTGGACGCTCTGAACTCCAACGGTGACTGTCACAAGGTGGGGCTTGTCAGCGCCCTGCGATGGGAAGCTGACGACAATTTGGTGATTTGCCGCCTGCCCGGTGGCTCCAGTCTGCTTGTCGCGTATCGGCGACCAAGCTGCGTTGCCGATCGGAGCAACGGCCTGGCCGCCTATGGTGAAGGTCGGCGTTGGCGGATGCTCCTCCCCGAACACTCCAATCCACAGCCGGAGTTCGGTTGATGGCGCAAGTTGTGGACGAGCCGTCAGCCTCATTTCCAGAAAGCCCGGAGGTAGTTGACTGGCGCGTGGTCCGTGAGGAGCGGCGGAAGCGCTCCAGGCAGCGTGATGGCGAGCTGAAACAGAAGCTGGAGACCAACGTCTTGGTCAGTCTGAGAGGGGTTGGGCTGGAGCACGACAGTGCCATGCGAGTCGATGAATACCCCGTCCTTGGGGTGGCGGTACCCAAGGAACGTTGGCGGTATCTGCGTGACTACATCGGTGGAGTCGACGATGCGTGTGTGCTTGATTCCAGAGCCCTCAAGCGCGCTCACGAATGTTTGGTCTCCGACTCGCGGTGTGCCGATCGTGATGAGACGGCTTGCGCCGGCTTTCATGGCAATCAACGTGGCGATCGCGGCGCCGAGGCTGTGACCACAGACCAAGAGGCGCTTGCGCTGTGCGCCTTCGCCATCGAGCCAGGCCTTCACGTCGTGCCATAGTGCTTCGGCCGCCCGAAGGAATCCGTGATGGATGTTCCCCGGCCAGTCATTGGACGTGGCTGAGTGGAAATCCAGATCCAGCAGGACATCTCGCGCTCGCGTGGCTTGCGTGCCCCTGAACGCCAATACAGCCAACCCGTCGGACTTCCTGAGTGCCGCGTAGCCTTGGCTGTCGGTGAAGAAGCCGATTGGGATTGCTGAACGATCGTTGAAGGTCGTCGGCCCTCCGAAACCCGCCACTTTCAGCGCTGAGGCGAGCTTGGCCCTGTCTGCGACCGTGGTCTCGAAGCGCAAGTACGCAAGCCTCGCGGCCTCAATAGCCAGCGCCTCCTCGCTTGGAATGTCTGCAGTCCCAAATACGGTTGCGCGGTTCTCCGGAAAGAACAGCGCCGCCGACGTACTGTCGTACGGAATCATTGCGTTGCCTCCGCGGTAGGTATTCAGACTGGCCATCGGCCTCAGAACTGCCTGCCGATGGTCGGTGACGAGGGTGCGCCGTCACATCATCAGTTGTGGGGAGGCTGGGCAGGGACTTCCACTGATTTGCCAACGGGCAGTACATCGATGTCCCACTGGCTTTCAATGTGCGAGGAGGCATCGAAGCTGTCGAGACGTCTGCGTGTTGGATGAGCGTTCGCTGGTTTTCCCTAGGCCGGGTGTTGAGCTGTCCTCATCAATGTTCATGATGAAGCGCGGTCCCTGCGAACCCATCATCCCGGTCGCCTTCAGGCGACACGTCGGAGGAGACCTTGAACAGGAAAGATTGGCGTTGCAACGTATGCCTCAGCACGAGTCGAACCCGAAGGAAAAGCTGAAGGAACGTCAGACGAGGAATGCGGGCCATCAAGTCGAAGGAAGCTCTTCTGCTTGGGCAAGTCCGGCTGACGTGGCGAAGTGGCTCATTCCCTCGTTCGGTGCGCTGTTTGTCCTCATCGGATACGTTGTCCGCAGCGCCCACGAATCTCTGCTCGGCTTCCCCGGAAGTGGTAGCGAGGGGCTCGAGAGTTCGGCGCTTACGGCCGATGCTGCGGATTTCCTTCGCGACCTGCTAACCAGCATTGGCGATGCGTTCTTCGACCTGCTGGACGGCGAGGTTCCGCTTGGCGGCCATGGACTGTTCGTCTTAGCCTGCGTCGCTGGCGCGGTCATCGCGACCGTCGCACATCGCTTGCCATGGCTGAGCAGGAACGCAAGTCGTTCTACGCTGCTCTGCACGGCGATTGTTGTACTGATGGCGTCCACGAAGTTTGTCTTGCTTGATGCGCCGCTCACGCACCTGGAGTCCATCATGGTGGGCACCGCGCAGTACAGCGGGCTGGGCAGCGACGAGAGGCAATCAGACATTCGTTGGCCGTGGTCTGAGTCGGTTTCGGTGGGTGCAAGCACGCCTGCAGGCAGCGCCGTGATGGGCGGAATTGGCAAGCGGACCGGAGTTCTGTGGTCCAGGCTTGTCTGTAGCCGCATGGCCGGTGTGCGCATCGAGGGCAACCCAACGTGGAGCGGAGCAAATTGCGACAAGCCTGCCAATGGGTACGAACCGGCTGCAAGTGCAAGTGCAAGTGCAAGTGCAAGTGCAAGCGCGAGTGCGAGTGCGAGTGCGAGTGCGAGTGCGAGTGCGAGTGCGAGTGCGAGTGCGAGTGCGAGTGCGAGTGCGAGTGCGAGTGCGCCGGCCTCCGGGCCAGCAGCAGGCAGCACGGACTCAAGCGCTGGCGATGCGTGGAAGGCCGCACTTCAGGGTGAGTACCTCTCCCGGATCGTCGTCAGCGTCTGCGTCGCTGTTGCAGCCATCGCACTGTTGCTGAGGGATGGCTATGTGGCTCGAGCAATGGCCCTCCTTGCGCTGTTCGGTCTGTTGTCGCTGCCCTATGCCTACGGCAAGCTCTGGAAGCCCCTTGACTTCGTCTATGCACGGATAGTTCTGGTGGCGTCCTCTCCGCACAAGTTGTTGGGGGCGTCCTCAACCAACGAGAAGGGCGTGGCCGATGCTGGTGCCGCAGCCCAGCCGCCGGTCGTGCGGGCATTCGTCATTGGTCGGGACCGAGACCATGTCGATCTGCTTGAGGCTGTTGCCGCAAGGTGCTCGAAAGGGGAGACGAGGGAGCTTCGGTTTGCCTCGCTGCCGAGCTCTCAAGTGCTGGCGATTGAGGAGATTCTGCGGCGTGACTTGCTCGAATGGAAGATTGCAGTCGAACGGACCTGTCCACCCAGTGAGGAGAGGTTTGGTGTCGCGATGGACCATGAATATCGCGGCAAAGCGCAGCGCTCGAGCACTGAAAAAAAGTAGCCAAGGGAGAAATGTCTTGACTCAAGCGCTTCGTACTTTTGTCCGCTCCACCGTCGCACTCAATCTGCTTCTTTTCTCTGCATGCGCGGCCGTGGCTCAGGTGGGTGCTCCTTCGAAATTTGTCAACACGCAGATCAACGTGTTGAGCGCGGAGACCTTCCTGGACAGCCCAAAACGCGAGTTCGTCGTGGGTGAGAACATCAAATTAGTTCACCCCGTTCGTCGTGGCGAGGCGATGCCCCGTGTGTCCTTGCGCTTCTTTCCAACGGCTCAGAACAGCCTCATTCCCACGGAGCTTGCGTTTCACAACCCCTGCTACGTCTATGTCTCCCTGCTCATGGACGTCTTCATCGAAAAAGACGGGACCATCTACATCAATCCTCCGACCAAGAGCTGGCTCAGGGCCGTGCCAGGTATCGGACTGGAGACGTCGTACTTCACGTTGGTCTTCGAACGGGCGGCGGCCGAGCCGGAGTTCGGCTATCAACTCTTTCGGCTTAACGGCGGGGACCGCGAGGACTACTTCGCCAAACAAGGCTTCATGATTGCCGTGAAACCCGGCTCCGCAAAGTCCACGGAAGCGGAGCTTCGGGAACAGGCGAATTGGGCTGCCGTGTCTTGGAGCGAGAACGTCAAAACAGCTCAGACGGTCAACGACAACAAACATGAGTGCCGCTGGCTCAAGTTGAAGACGGTGCAGTCGAATGGGGAGAAAGTGCTGGTGGCGCAGGCGGATTCTGATTGCGAGCCCATCACGCCTTGAAGCATGTTTTGTGTATGGCAGACCTTGGCTTTGTCGATGGGCGAGAGCCGGACCGTGACCACGCCTACGCCACCGCGGTAAAGGCGCTGATTTCGTCCTCTACACAGCGGCGCCCGGTCTTGGTCTTTCATGGCAGCGGCTGCCGAGGCTGAGAGGCCGGACGCGAGGTGAAGCGTCCAGGCAATCGCGGACGCCCGATGGTTTCGGGCAGACCGTTGCAGCCTGACCGCGACACCGTCGTGCAGCCCCGTTAACATGTGTGCATGACCAAGCTTCTAGACCTCGACTGACGCCCTTGCGCGTCGTTTCAACCCGGCGGGGCACTCCCGCCTGTCGAGTCCTGTCGGAGCCCTAGCGTCATGCCTTCCAAGTTCTTCACCCTCGCGCCCGGCGACCTGCTGCGCGATGCGGTCTACCGGCGGCTGTGGTCGTCCATCCTCATCTCCTCGCTCGGCGGCCAGATCACCATGCTGGCCCTGCCGCTGACGGCGGCCGTGCTGCTGCAGGCCAGCCCCACGCAGATGGGCCTGCTGCAGGCGATGGAGATCCTGCCCTTCGTGCTGTTCTCGCTGCCTGCCGGCGTGCTGCTGGACCGCGTGCGCAAGTTGCCTGTCTACATCTGGGGCGAGAGCCTGCTGGCCGTCGCCGTGGCCACGGTGCCGCTGGCGGCCTGGATGGGGTGGCTGGGCATGGGCTGGCTCTACGTCGTCGGCTTCGTGCTGGGCTGCGTCTACACGGTGGCCGGCAGCGCTGCGCAGATCGTGCTGACCCAGGTCGTTCCGCGCGAGCGGCTGGTGGAGGCTCATGCGAAGAACGCACTGGCCTCGTCGGGCGCCGAAGTGGCCGGCCCGGGCCTGGCCGGTGCGCTGATCAAGATCATCGGCGCCCCGCTGGCGCTGGCCGTGGATGCACTGCTGCTGCTGATGTCCGCCGCCGTCCTGCGCGGCATCCGCGTGCAGGAGCAAGTGGCCAGCGGCCCCGGCCAGCCGTTCCTGGTGCAGCTCAAGGAGGGGCTGCGCTTCGTGCGAGAGCGGGCCCTGCTGGTCAGCCTGGCCATGGCGGTGGGGGTCTGGCAGCTCTGCCACAACGCAGCGCTGGTGGTGCAGATCTTGTTTGCGACGCGCGAGCTCAAGCTGTCACCGCAGACGGTGGGCCTGTCCTACGTCGCCCTGGGTGCAGGCACGGTGCTGGCCAGCGTGTTCGGCCACCGCATCAGCCGCCGTGTCGGGCCGGGGCCGTGCTGATGCTGTTCGCCTTCGGCGTCGGCGCGGTGCTGATCTTCATCAACTTCCTGTCGCTGCGCCAGGCCGTCACGCCGGCGCCCATGCTGGGTCGGATGACCAGCACGATGCGCTGGCTCATCCTGCTGCCGGCCGGCCCGGGCGCGCTGATCGGCGGCTGGCTGGGCGAGCATGTGGGTCTGCGCTCGGCGCTGGGGTTCTCGGGCCTGGGCGCCTGCTTGCTGGCGGTGCTGGCCTGGCGGCATCCGGTCATCCGTGGTGTGCGCGAGCTGCCCAAGCCGGTGGAAGTGGTGACGGCATGAACGTCGATCCCATCCTCATCGACATTCCCGAGCGGCTGGATGGCGAGCGCAGCGTGCTGCTCGCGCCGCGCGCTGGCCTGGGCGCCGAACTGGCCGTCGTCATCACGCAGTCGCTGTCGCACCTGCGGCCGTGGATGCCCTGGGCCCAGGAAGCGCCGACGGCCGAGAGTTCTGAAACCGTCGTGCGCCGCATGCAGGCTGACTTCATCGCGCGCCGTGACCTCTGCTTCCACATCTTCGCCCGGCGCTCGGACGGCAGCCCGGGCCGCATGCTGGGCGGCACGGGCCTGCACCGCATCGACTGGGACCTGCGCCGCTTCGAGATCGGCTACTGGATACGGCCCGAGGCGGCCGGGCAGGGGCATGTCAGCGAGGCCGTGCGGTTGCTGACGGTGCTGGCCTTCGACCGGCTGGCAGCACGGCGCGTGGAGATCCGCTGCGATCCACGCAACCTGAAAAGCTGCGCCGTGGCGCAGCGTTGCGGCTTCGAGCTGGAGGGCGTGCTTCGCAATGACCTGCTCGGCGTGGATGGCTCGCCTCGCGACACGGCGATCTACGCCCGCATCTCGGCCTGAGTTGACACCTTTCGTGAGCCTTGTCCGGCGCTCACCACCAAGCACCGCACGAGCCTGGGCCCACTGCCGGCAATGTCCAGTGAGCGCCTGGAGAGGGTGCCGTCTGCACGGCAGCCGGTAGCTGGCTTGGGGGCTCACATCATTTGGCTGCGGTCTTTGACGTGCGCGACGCGGCCGACGCGTTGGTAGGACATCACCAATTCTTCGAGTGCGCATCGGTGTTTGCGTATTTCGGCGAACGTGACTGGTTGAGTCGGGCGCCTTCACCTACCAAAGGACCCGGCTCCATGGGTGCGACCGCAGGGCCTTCGACTCCTCGGAAACGCACGGCCATGCCCTCGCGCTCTATCTGGCTCCTCATGGTTTCCACGCAGGCGTCCTTCAGACGTATGAAGCCCTCATCCCGCAGCCGAGCGGGGCGCCTCGACAGTTCTGCGATTGCAAGGAAATGTATCGATGCGCACAGTCGGTGCACTTGGCCTGCAGGTGCTCGCGACAAACGTGGATGGCATACATCCACAGCATGACGTGACGCGTTCGGCAGCCAGCAAAACACACAGGGAGAGTGAACATGGCTGCTCGCGTTGGCAGGGATATCTCGCGTCTCGGTTCGGATGGCGCCAAAGCCCGTCGCAGGACGCGAACTCGCGTTCAGCCCAGCGCCTTGTTGCTTGCCCTGGTGCGCCGGTCTGATTGGCTGTGGCTGCGCTGGCTGGTTGCCCGCTGGGAAATGTTCCGCACGTGGCGGGCGACCCGTCAAGCCAGGCGCGCAGCTGCGCTGTCCATGCAGGGCAACCCCAGCTTCAAGATCGAATCGCTGGAGCCCAGGCTGCTGCTTTCGGCGGACTTGGCGCCGGGTGCCCTATCACTGCAGACGTTTGATCAGAACGTCACAGCTTACGAATGGCTGGCAACGCCCAACGGCAGCGTCGACCAGGGCCCCACGATGAAGATCGCGGCGGCTGTGCCGTTGCCGTCGATTCAGGTGTCCGGTCCTGGCGCTGCAGAGGTCCAGGCGCTTTCTGATGGCGGCTACACGCTGAGGCTTTCAGGGACTACCTCGGCGTCCTCCGTCACTCTGACCGGCACCACGCGTGTGCTGTTCAAGAGCGTTTGGGCGACATCAGATGTCGGAGCCGTGAACCTGGCGCTTGCTGACCTGCAAGGAACCGCACAGTTCGCTGGCAGCGTCGCCAGCTTGAGCTTCGGGCAGATCGCTCAGTCTGCGCTGACAGTGCAGGGTTCCGGCGCATTCACCTTGAAAGCGACCAGCCTGCGCGATGCGCAACTGACCGCGCGCAATGCTGCTTTGACGCTGAACGTCGCCGATTGGCTGGCGACCGCCCCCGGCGCCAGCCGTGTCACGGCATCGACCTTGACGGCTGCATCCGTGACGGGCGATTTCGGTGCAGACCTGTTCCTCAACGGTCCGACCACCGGGTTCGCACTGGGCACTGTCGCCATAGGCGGCAAGGTGCAGGGTGGCATCTGGAGCATTCACGGTCGGGCGAATTCGATCTCCATCGGTTCAAGTGCCAGTGATTGGCGCGTGAACATCGACGGTGCGCTCACCCAGCTGGTCTCCAAGGGCGATGTGTCGGGCGACTTGGCCGTCGCCGCCCTGCAGGTGCTGCAGATTGGCGGTTCTGCTCGTGCACTGCACGTCATGGTTGGTGCCAACTTGGGTGACGACGCCGCGCTCGGGGGGACTGGCGCCAATGCCGACAGCTTCAAAGCCGGCACGCTTGCTCGCATCCGTGTCGTCGGCGACGTGGTCGACAGCAACTTCTATGTGGGCGTTGACCCCGTTGACGGCGCACTCAATGACGGCAACGACAAGCAACTGGGCTCTGCGGCGAACAAGCTGCAGGAGTTCACAGTGGGCGGCGGTCTGCAGGGGCGAACGAGCATCGTTGCGCCTGGGTTTCCGGCCACCGTCCGCATTGGTACAGCCGTGCTCGATCCGGCAGGCTTGCCGCAGTTCCGCAGCACGCCTGCCGATGTCGTGCCTCCCGCGCTGACATCGCTTGGCCTGGCCGCCAGCAGCGACACGGGCGTTCTCGGTGACGGCATCACGTATTTGGCCCTGGTGAGGCTGGAAGGCGTGGGGGAACCCGCAGCCAAAACCACACTGCGCCGCTACGGTTCCAGCGCCGTCGTGGCCACCGGCGTGGTCGCCGGGAATGGCACGTTTGGCTTCGATGAGATTGTGGTGGACCTGGGTGACACCGTGTTCGAGGTGACGCTGGCTGACGCCGCCGGCAATTCCACCACTGGCAAGTTTGCGCTGACTCGCATTCCCGCGCCCGACCTTGCGCCGCCGACGCTCGCAGCACAGCTTGTCAACGACACGGGCGCCTCCTCCAGTGATGGCCGGACCTCCGATCCAGCCATTGCCGGCCTGGCATCGGACAACGTCGGCGTCGCCCACTTGTTCGTCAGCATCGATCCGGCTGGCATGGATGCGCCGACCACATCGCTGGACAGCTCGCTCGGCGCCGACGGCCGCTTCACGCTCAGCCGCGAGATGCTGGACACGTTGGCGGGCGGGAAGCTGGCCGATGGTGCCCATACGGTGCGCCTCCTGGCTAAAGACGCGGCCGGCAATGCCTCAAGCCAGCTCAACGTGAGCTTCACCTTGGACAGTGCCGCTCCCGGTATCACCGGCTTCGGGCTGGCACCTGCAAGTGACACGGGAACGCCCAACGACCGGGTCACTGACCTCGCCAAGGTCCAGTTGATTGGCACGGGTGAGCCCGGGGCAAGCTCCGCACTGCGCGTCGCAGGCGCGGGCGCGGTCTTGGCCACCGGCACGGTCGGAGCGGACACGAAGTTCAGTTTCGATGACGTGGCCCTGGCTATCGGGGAGACGACATTCGAGGTCATGCTGACCGACTTGGCGGGCAACACCAGCATCAGCACGCTGACCGTGACGCGCTCGGCCACGGCGGATCAGATCCCGCCGACCTTGGCCGCACGGCTGGCCAACGACACCGGATCGTCGGCGACAGACGGACAGACGGCCGACCCGACCATTTCGGGCAAGGCCGCGGACAACATCGGGGTGGCGCACCTGTATGCGGTCGTCGATCCGGCAGGAGGAGAGCTGCCCACCGCACAGTTGGACGGGCTGGTTGCGGCCGATGGCAGCTTCACGTTGACCCGATCGGTCATGGAGGCCTTGATCGGTGGCAGCCTAGGCGATGGCACGCACACTGTGCGCCTGCAGGCAGCCGATGCTGCCGGGAACAAATCGGCTGTATTGAACGTCCAGTTCACGCTGGACAGCGCCTCGCCAGACTTCACGGCCTTCGGGCTGAGCAACGCCGACGCAATCAACGCCACCCTGGACGAGACTTCGGCCGCGACTGCGCAACTCAAGGGGACGGCGGAGCCTGGCGCCACGATTCGTCTGGAGGCCCAGGGGCTGTCCACGACGGCCAGCGGAAGTGGCAGCTTCGTGCTGCCTGGTGTCCAACTCAAGGAGGGCAGCAATGCTCTCACGCTGACCGCGATCGACGCCGCAGGCAACGCCACCCGCTTGAGCCGCACCATCACTCGAACGACCGTGGTGCAGAGCGACGCCGTGCTGACGTGGAGCGACGTGGCCTTGCGCGCCATCCAGCGCGACGTCACGGATCCGCCCGTCGCCACCCGTGTACTCGCTGTGATGAGCCTGGCCCAGTACGACACCCTGGCCGCCATCGAAGGCACGCCTGCTTTCCTCGTGCAGCGCACGGTCACGGGCGCTGTCAACGCCCAGGCTGCAGCTGCACAGGCCGCCTACCGCGTGCTCTATGCCCTTTACCCCGGCCAGCGCGCCATATTCGACGCAGCGCTCGCCACCAGCCTCGCCGCCATCCCGGACGGTGCGGCCAAGACCGCCGGCATTGCGCTCGGCGACAGCATTGCACGCGCCATCATCGACATCCGCGCCAATGACGGCTATTTGAACTTCGTGGCCGACGACGGCAGCACCGCAATTGGCAAGTGGCGCGCAACCGGGCCGATGTACCTCACTGCGCAAGATCCGCAGTGGAGCCAGGTGCAGCCCTTCGTGCTCACCAGCGCCGACGAGTTCCGCGCGCCCGCGCCACCGTCACTTGACTCCGCCCAGTACGCCGCAGACCTGAACCAGGTCGAGAGCCTGGGCAGCGCCACCGGCAGCACGCGCACGGCGGACCAGACCCAGCAAGCCCAGTTCTGGGCAGACGGTGGCGGTAGCTACACGCCGCCCGGTCACTGGGTCCAGATCGCCGCGCAGGTCGCCGCCGCCCAGGGCAATTCGCTCAGCGCCAACGCCCGCTTGATGGCCCAGCTCAATGTGGCGATGGCCGATACGGCCATCGCCGCTTGGGACACCAAATACGCCTACGACGTCTGGCGCCCGGTCACCGCCATCCAGAACGCCGACCAAGACGGGAACGCTGCCACCACGCAAAACGCCAACTGGACGCCGCTGCTCATCACCCCGCCGCATCCCAGCTACGTCAGCGGCCACAGCAGTTTCAGCGCGGCGGCAGCCAGCGTGCTGGCCGCAACCTTTGGCGACAACACGGCTTTCAGCACCACCGCGTCTACTCTGCCCGGCGTTACTCGCAACTTCACCAGCTTCACACAGGCCGCTGAAGAGAGCGGCCTGAGCCGCATCTATGGCGGCATCCACACCATGGCGGACAACCTGGCCGGCAAGGCCATCGGCACCGCCGTGGCCAAGGCCGTGCTGACGCGCTTCGCCCTCAGTCAAGAC
This sequence comes from Burkholderiales bacterium, assembly GCA_016195825.1. GTDB lineage: Bacteria > Pseudomonadota > Gammaproteobacteria > Burkholderiales > Burkholderiaceae_C > Pelomonas. Next base: position 40,180 of record JACPYV010000021.1, read on the forward strand.
ATCCAGCCTCCAAGCGTCGTGCTGGCCGCCGTTCCTGCAGCGACCAATGCCAACCCAACCATCAGTGGCCAGGTGCTGGACAACCTCTCCGGTGTGGCCTCTGCCAGCATCAGCATCGACTCAGCTACTGCCAAGCCCCTCACGCTGGACGCCGCGGGTCGTTTCAGCTTCACCCCCACATTGGCCTTGGACGGCACGGCGGACGGCACGCACAGCATTGCCATTGTTGCCACGGACCTGGCCGGCAACACCAGCACCGCCCTCACGCTCAGCTTCACGCTCGATACCCGAGCCCCCACCGTCAGCCTGACTAGTCTGGCCGATGGCGATGTGCTTTCCGTCAGCACAAGGCTCACCGGCGCGGCATTGCCGAACGGCTCCGTCCTGACCAGCTTGAGCTACCAGCTCGACAGCGGCACCGTCCGCACCTTGATCTTCGACGCCGGCACTGGCAGCTTTGACCAAGCGCTGACCCTGGGCGACCTCACGGTTGGCGATCACACTCTCAAGCTCACGGCCAAGGACGCAGCCGGCAACGTCACCTCGCTCAGCCGCAGCGTCAAGCTCGACCAGCTTGCGCCCTTCATGGTCACCAAGCTCACGCCCGCCGACGGCAGCGCCGACGTGGGCGTGACCTACCGCCCGCAAGTCTTCTTCAGCCGCGCGGTCAACCCCGCCACGCTGACCGCCGACAGCTTCTACGCCACCGGCCCCGATGGCACCAAGCTGCCGACCACCATCGTGCCGTCCCTGGACGGCAGCTTTGCCTGGTTGTTCTTCACCAACCCCATGCCAGGTGGCTCCAACGTCACCCTGCATCTCAAGGGCTCGGCCATCCGGGCAGCGGGTGACGGCGCGTTCCTGGATGCCGACAGCAACGGCACAGCCGGAGGAGACCTCGACTGGAGCTTCACCACTGTCAGCACCACCAGCGTGCTCGGCGCCAAGCTCACCGGCAAGGTCGTGGACCCCGGGGTCGACCTGTTGCCCATGACCTTTGACGACATCCGTCGCGGGCCGGACGGCGTCATCCACACGGCCGACGACGTCTTCCTCAACCCCATCGTCCACGCCAAGGTCTTCATCGTCGGCAGGCCCGATCTGGTCACCTACACCGACGCCAACGGTAACTTCAGCTTTGATAACGTGCCAGTGGGCGACGTCAAGGTCGGCATCGACGGCAGAACGGCCACCAATGCACCGACGGGCATCTTCTGGCCCGAGATGGTGATGGATACCACCCTGCGCCCGGGCATCACCAACACGCTGATGGGCAGCATGGGCTCGACCGAGAGCCAGGACGAGAACGCGGACCGGCAGGAGGTCTACCTGCCGCGCGTGCAGACCAGCGCCCTGCAGACCGTGAGCAACACCGCCCAGACCACGATCACGGTGGACGAGAAGTCGGCGCCGGACCTGACGGATGAGCAGCGCGGTGAACTGAAGCTCATGGTTGCACCAGGCTCAGCCGTGGGCGCGGACGGCAAAGTGCTCACCGACGTGAAGATCGGTGTGAACACCGTGCCGCCCGAGCTGGTCAAAGACATGCTGCCGCCGGGGGTGTTGCAGCACACCTTCGACATCACGATCCAGGCGCCGGGGGTGGATACCTTCATCAACCCGGTGCAGATCACCTTCCCCAATGTCTTCAATGCGGCGCCGGGGACCAAGCTGAACATCCTCAGCTTTGATCACACCACCGGCAGGTTGGTGATCAATGGCACCGGGACGGTATCCCAAGATGGCAAGACGGTGACCTCGGATGAGGGCTCGGGGGTCATGGCGCCAGGGTGGCATGGGCTGACGCCGCCCGGCACCACCCCAAGCCCGACACCGCCCGACTGCCCCGCCGAGCCGGCCGTGCCGGACACTTCGCAGGATCCGGCGGCCATTGAGGTGGTGCTGCCTATTCAGACCGGCGACCAGCCAACGCCCGCCCAGCTGAACGGTTACGCGATCACCCCGCCGGCCACAGGCTACGTGAAGACCGTGAGCGTTACGGTCGATAGCGAACTGGGCAAGGTCTTCAACGCCGACACCGGCTTCTTCGGCGGCGACATCGGCACCGGCGGTGGTAGCTGGACCCTGCAGAGCAGCGACGACAACTTGAATTTCGACTGGGCCGGCAAATCCAATGCCGACTTGCAGGCGGCCGGGCTGCTGAACAAGTTCGGCGTCTACGGGGGAGTAGTCACGGTGCGCGAGGTGGTCAGAAAGACCAGCGGCACCATGCCGCCGGAAGGTGACTGCCCACCTCCGCCCGAAGCACCGGTAGTGACCATCCACAAGTTCTACGTCTATCGCTATCTCAACCCGGTCTATGCGGCGCAGGGTTTCTTCTCCAACCTACTGGGCTTGGGCGCGGTGTCGGCCAGCGAACTGCCCTTCCCTGACGCCGTCCAGAACGGTGCGGGCCACAGTACGCAGTTACAGCAACTGGACCTGCACATCAGCGCAGCCGCCGCCGTCACGCCTTTCGTGTTCAAGGGCACCGCCTTCTCGGTGGCCGGCGGTGACGTAACCTTCAATCCCCCTGCCGCCACTGCCTACGACGACACCCTGGTTCTCAGGCCCGGCGTCCGGATCGATCTGCACGGCGTGGGGTCGGTGCAACAGGAAATCGACCTGAACCGGACGGGATTGGTCAACATGCTTGCCGACATCCGGGATCACACCCCGGCCTACGGCATACCCGCCGCCTTGCGTACGGCCTTCGCTGACCCCGGCGCGGTGGCCGATGCGGCGCTGACCATCGCTTCGTCGTTTTTCACCAGCAAGGTGGGTGCGGCATTGAACGTCTCCACCGGCAGCACCACTTCCGGAAGCCTCAGCAATTACGTGCTTCAGGACAGCAGCCGCCCGGGGTTGTCGGGCGATTCCGGCTGGCCCTGGGGTTCCGGCGTCGATGGCGTGGCCGATATCAATAGCCTAGTTGCCAAGGCCAGTTCGCTGAGCGATGTGGTCAAGGGCTACCTGTTGCCGGATGCCATCAACGAGGCCCGCGTCGGCTCTGCCAGCACCTTCGTGCTGGCGCTGTCCTACTGGGCCGCAAACTCGACGGCAATATCGCTGGAAGCGGCCATCGGTCGCACCATCGCCCACGAACTGGGACACACCCTGGGCTTGACCCACATTCAGGGTGCGGTGGGCGGAAACGACTACAACATCACCGGTGCGGCAGCGCCCGACGTGATGGCCTACGACGGTTGGTCCAGTTCGGGTGCAAGTTTCTCGACCTCGCTGGACGCGCTAATGCTGGCGCTCGACCAGCAGGTCACGGCAGACCGCGTCACGGCGGCCATGACCTACTACACGACGGCCAAGACCACCGGGGCCAGCGGAGGTGCAAACCCCGATGAGGGTCATTTTGACGAGGCGGCGGCCACGCCAATACCCGGCAAGGCGCTGGTTGTGGTGGATGCTGCTACGGGCAACGTGGTGTCGTCTTTCGATTTTGGTGATGTCAATCTCACCGATGGCGCTCAAACCCACACCTTCAAACTACAGAACCTGGGCACCGAGGCCGTAACCGCATCTGATTTGAAGATTGTCGGCAGTTCGGCCTACTCGCTCTCGCTGCCAGTGGGCTTCTCCTCGCCCCTGCTGCCGGGCCAGAGCCGTGCGTTTTCTGTCACCTTCAACACCGCCTTGGGCCTTTCGCCCGCCACTTTGCGCGTCGCCAACGATGCTGCGCTGATCAACCTGAGCTTGAGCGGCCATGGCACCGCCACCGGCCCTGCGCTTCAGGTCGACGCGACGCGAAACAACCTGGGCGGCGCGGTGATCGGCAAGTCCGTCTCGAATGCGAACGCCCTGATCCTGAATAACGAGGGCCGAGCGCCCTTGGTCATCAGCGGTCTGGATTTCGTCGGCCCGAACGAAGGCTTTGCCTTGATCGGCCTGCCTGCTGACTTCCCCGCCAACCCCATCACCATCGAACCCGGCGCCAGCTTTGCCGTGTCTATGACCTACACGGCGCAGAGTGCCGGGCTGGCGCGCGCCACGCTGCGGATCCAGTCAAACGACACCGCCAGTAACGGAATCCTGATTGGCCTGGCCGGTACTGGCGTGCGGTCCACGACAGTGGGCCATTGGGGCAACGACTATGTCTCCATCCAGTTTCCAGACCTGGCCGACACCACGACTCTGCATGTGAAGACCGGGGCTGACGGCGTCATCGATGCCTTCATGCCCGCCCGCACGCGCTACGAGATCACCGTCTTCGACCCGACCACTGGGCTGGTGGCCCATGGTGAAGGTGTCACCTCGCAAACCGGCAAGACAACCGATCTGACCAGCAAGCTGGTGTTCAAGCCGAGCACGGCTCGCGATACAGACTTCGATGGCCTGCCCGACGACATCGAAATGGCGCTGGGCACCAGCCCCAAAGTCAAGGACACCGACAAAGACGGCCTCGACGATTACACCGAATTGCAGCAGAACATAGACCCGCTGAGTGGTGTGGGCGTACCCACAGGCATCGTGAGCACCGCTGCACTGAAAGGCGCTGCCGAAGCCATTGCCGTGCTTGATTCGACCAGCAGCAGCAGCCTCACCGCGCTGGTCGCGACGGGTCCGCAAGGTTTGACGGTGGTCGAAGCCTCGCAGTTCACCAAGCCGCGCGTGTTGACTGAGCTTGACTTGCCCGGCAACAACACCGATGTCGCTGCCGACGCAGCGCGCGGCGTCGCTGCCGTCGCCGCCAACGACGCCGGCCTGCACATCGTCGACATCTCCACGCCTACCGCCCCGCGCCTCGTCCAAACCGTCACCTTCCCCAGCCCCGCCACCCACGTCAAAGTGCGCGATGGGATTGCGTACGTCGCCACAGGTACCAACATCGTCGCCGTCGACCTGAACACCGGCGAGCAGCGCACCACGGTCGACCTGGGAGCCCTGAGTGGGAGCACCCTGCTCGACATCGCCATCGACGGCAGCACGCTCTACACGCTGGATGCGTCGAACGTTTTCCGCGCCATCAGCATCAGCGGCGATACGCTCACGCTGCTTAACTCGTTGACCCTGCCGTCCACGGCGATCAACCTCTTTGTCGGCGGCGGCGTGGCTTATGCCGGTGCAGGCAGTGCCTTCCAGCAAGGCTTCAGCACGGTCGATGTGCGCGACCCCACCAAGCTGGCCCTGCTGAGCGGCCCAGATGCGGTGAACATTGCCGGCGGCGCCTTTGCCGCCAATGGCTCGGGCCTGGGCGTGGCTGTTGGCAGCCTCAACGGCGTTGGCAATGTGTTGCATGTGGTTGACGTGTCCGACCCCACCCGCACGGACCGCTTCGTCACCCAGATCAACTTGCCGGCCGCACCGCGCGGCTTGGCCCTGGCCAATGGCCTGGCCTTCGTCGCCGACGGCTCCGGCGGCCTGCAGATCGTCAACTACGCCAGCTTCGACACCAAAGGCAATGCGCCCACGGTCAGCGTGGCGGTAGACGCTACCGACGCCGACCCGGCGACCGCTGGCATGCAAGTGCTTGAGGGCCGCAGCTTCACCGTGCGTCCCACGGTGACCGACGACGTGCAGGTGCGCAATGTCGAACTGCTGGTGAACGGCGCGGTCGTGGCCAACGATCCGTCCTTCCCGTTCGACTTCACCGCCCAGGTACCCACCATTGCGGCAGCGGGCAACAAGCTCAGCATCCAGGTGCGCGCCACCGACACCGGCGGCAACGCGACGCTGAGCGACGCGATCGTGTACGACGTTGTGCCCGACACCTTTGCGCCGGTCTTGAAGTCCGTCAGTGTGGAGGAGGGCGCCAAGCGCTTCTTCGTGCGCTCGGTGGACTTTGCCTTTGACGAGCCGCTGGATACCACGCGACTCACGACTGCTGCGGTTCAGTTGGTTCGTGCGGGTGCCGATGGAAAATTCGGCACCGCCGATGACGCCGTTGCCCCCGTCACGCTCGATTTCCGCGCCCAGGGTCAGCGCGTTTCCGTCCTGACCAGCGGCTACCTGCCGCCTGGCTACTACCAGCTCACCATTGCCGGCGCATCTGTCAGCGACAAGGCGGGCAACAAGCTCGCGGCTGACATCGTCCGCAAGTTCACCATCCGTCCGGCCAGTGACGTGCGTGCCGCAAGCGGTATTGCGGAAGTCCTCACTGCGCCGTCTGCCAACCCGTTGCAGCAGATCGGCATCAGCGTGCCGTTCGACCCGTCCACGGGTCGCGCGCAGTTCAGTTTGATCGACGCCAATGGCAATCGCTCAACCACGACGGTCAGCGCTACGCGCTGGGACAGCGCGAAGGGAATTTCGTATTTCACGGTACCCACGAATGCTGTGACTGGTGATGTCACCGTGTTCGGCTTGGTTGGCAATACGCGAACTGACTATCCAGACGGCACCTTCCCGCTGCAAGTGGTACCGCTGGTCACGGACGTGCAAGTCCAGTCGGTGGCCAGCAACGGCAGCTCGGCGGTGGTCGTGATCCGTGGCCAAGGCTTCGTTGAAGGCAACAACAGCGAGTACCGCTTCGGCAGCGGTGCGGGTGCGGTGGTGGTCACGGACGTCAGCGCCAACA
>JACPYV010000112.1 GCA_016195825.1 Burkholderiales bacterium
CACATAGGCCTGGGTCGTCGAGATCTCGCGGCCTTCGGCGGTCGGATCCAGCACGGCTTGGAAGGTGGCCAGGTCGGGCGCCTTGAACTGTTCGTCGGCCTTGGCACGGCGGCTGGGCAGGTAGCCGCCCAACGCCTGGCGGCGCTCGTGCAGGTAGCGCATTTCCGGCGTGTCTTCGGCCGGCTTGTAGTACGGCACGCTGGCCAGCTCGCTGTCCGGGATCGGGATGCTGAAGCGGTCGCGGATGTACTTGATGTCCTCGTCGGTCAGCTTCTTGGTCTGGTGGACAGTGTTCTTGCCTTCACCGGCCTTGCCCATGCCGTAGCCCTTGACGGTCTTAACCAGCAGCACGGTGGGCTGGCCCGTCTTGGTGTTGTGCGCGGCGTGGAATGCGGCGTAGACCTTCTCGGGCTCGTGGCCACCCCGGCGAAGATCGAAAATTTCTTCGTCGCTCATGTGGGCCACAAGCTTGGCGGTCTCGGGGTACTTGCCGAAAAAGTTCTTGCGGACGAACGCACCGTCGTTGGCCTTCATGGCCTGGTAGTCGCCGTCCAGCGTCTCCATCATCAGCTGCTTGAGCTTGCCGCTCTTGTCGCGCGCCAGCAGTTCGTCCCAGCCCTTGCCCCAGATCAGCTTGATCACGTTCCAGCCGGCGCCGCGGAACTCGCCTTCCAGCTCCTGGATGATCTTGCCGTTGCCACGCACCGGGCCGTCCAGGCGCTGCAGGTTGCAATTGACGACGAACACCAGGTTGTCGAGGTTCTCGCGTACGGCCAGGCCGATGGCGCCCAGGCTCTCCGGCTCGTCCATCTCACCGTCGCCCATGAAGGCCCAGACCTTGCGGTTCTCGGTGTTGGCGATGCCGCGGGCGTGCAGGTACTTCAGGAAGCGCGCCTGGTAGATCGCCATCAGCGGGCCCAGGCCCATGCTGACGGTCGGGAACTGCCAGAAGTTGGGCATCAGCTTCGGGTGCGGGTAGCTGGACAGGCCCTTGCCGTCGACTTCCTGGCGGAAGTTGTCCAGCTGCTCTTCGCTCAGGCGGCCTTCCAGGTAGGCGCGGGCGTAAATGCCGGGCGCGCTGTGGCCCTGGATGTAGAGGCAGTCGCCGCCGTGGTCTTCGCTGGCAGCGTGCCAGAAGTGGTTGAAGCCGGCGCCGAACATGCTGGCCACCGACGCGAACGAGCCGATGTGGCCGCCCAGGTCGCCGCCGTCGGCGGGGTGCAGTCGGTTGGCGCGCACCACCATCGCCATCGCGTTCCAGCGCATGTAAGCGCGCAAGCGCTTCTCGATCTGGATGTTGCCGGGGCACCGGGCTTCGGCGTCAGCCTCGATCGTGTTGACGTAGCCGGTCGTGGCCGAGAACGGCAGGTCGATGTTGTGGTGACGCGCGTGCTCCAGCATTTCCTCGATCAGGAAGTGCGCGCGCTCGGCACCCTCGCGGTCGATGACGGCCGAAAGGGCATCCAGCCACTCCCGGGTTTCCTGCGGATCGTTGTCATTCACGGCGGCGCCGGGAAATTCTTGCGGCTGGGCGGACATGGCCGGTCTCCTAGTAAATCCGCCTCTGCGGGCGGAAGTGGCTGTTCTAACAGGGTGCAAGACGCGAGACCTGGCCCGCGAGCGCGGCGAGTGTCGCACAAGCCTGGTCGTTTCCCAAATGGTGCGAGGTGATTTCTTAATATGAAATATTCATGGCGATGCAACACGCCCGGATAATTTCCACATGCCCGTCGACACCCCAGCTCCCGAGATCCGCAGCCGCGGCCAACGCCTGCTCGTGCCACTGCGCCGCCTCGTCGCGACCTGGTGGTTCCGGCAGTCGCCCTCGCGCCAGGACCACCTGGCGACACTGGGCCCGCTGATCTCGGTGCTGCTGTTCCTGGCGGCCATCATTTCGGCCTTCTGGTACCTGCGCAACGAGGAAATCGAGCGGGAGACCGAATCCGTCAAGCGCGACACCGAGATCGCCCAGCAGCAGATTCGCCTGCGCCTGATTGAGAACCAGGAGCAGTTGGTGCGCATTGCGCGCGAGGTCGTCACGCGGCAGATCGACGCGCACGAGTTCTCTGCCCAGGCGCAGGCCTTCGCGCGCGAGCGCCCCGAGCTGACCCATGTGACCTGGCTGAGCGCACGACGCGAGCGCCGCAGCAGCGTCGGCGCGGCGGGCTTCCAGGCCGACGGGCTGATGACGGCGGATGGCGACGACCCGTCCATGCCCATGCCGAACCAGTCCAACGCGGCCGAGATCGCCTTCGAGGCGGCCAAGGAGCGCCGCCAGCCGATCTACTCGCCACCATTCACGGACAGCAACGGCACCACCGTCTTCCAGCTGCACATCCCGCTGATCGACCGCGGCGGCTTTGCCGGCGTGCTGATCGCCGAATACACCGTCGAAGCGCTGCTGCGCTACTACGTGCCCAGCGAGGTGGCCACGCGCCACACCATCGCCGTGCTGGATGCGCGGGACCAAACCGTCAGCAGCACCGTCACGCCCATGCCCGGGCAGGGCCATCGCCGCGCATCGCTGCTGCACGACGTTCCGCTGGCGCCCGCGCTCAACGGCCTGGTGCTGCGCGGCCAGGGCTGGCGCACATCCATCGGCCTCATCAGCAACACGCTGTTCTGGATGGTGCTGGCCCTTGCCGGCCTGACGGTGTGGATGCTGCTGGGCACCTGGCGCCACATGCGCCGGCGCACGCAGATCCAGAACGCGCTGACGCTGGAGACCAACTTCCGCCGGGCGATGGAGAACTCCATGCTGACCGGCATGCGCGCCATGGACATGGACACGCGCATCACCTACGTGAACCCGGCCTTCTGCGCAATGACCGGCTTCTCGGAGGCTGACCTGGTAGGCCGCACGCCGCCCTACCCCTTCTGGCCCACGGACCGGCGCGAAGAGAACGCGCGCCTGTTGCAGCAGGAGCTGCAGGGCCGCAGCCCCTCGGGCGGCGTGGAGGTGAAGATCCAGCGCAAGGACGGCAGCCAGTTCGACGCCCGCGTCTACGTGTCGCCGCTGGTGGACACCAAGGGCAAGCAGACCGGCTGGATGACCTCGATGACCAACATCACCGAGGCAAAGCGCGTGCGCGACCAGCTGTCGGCCTCTCATGAGCGCTTCACCACCGTGCTGGAAGGCCTGGATGCGGCCGTGTCCGTGCTGTCGGTGACGCCGCCCGAGCTGCTGTTCGCCAACCGCAGCTACCGCCTGTGGTTCGGCGCCGACCCGGCCGGCCACGCGCTGCTGGCCGGCGGCCACCTGCTGGGCACGACCAGCCGCCGCGGCCCGCTGGACGACGCCGGAGCCGGATTTGACGAGGTGGACGACTACTCGGGCCTGCCCGCCGAGGCGCTGACCGAGACCGGCTCGGACCCGCGCGAGGTCTATGTCGAGTCGCTGGCCATGTGGTTCGACGTGCGCGCCCGCTACCTGCAATGGACCGACGGGCGCCTGGCGCAGATGCTGATCGCCACCGACATCACCATGCGCCGCCACGCCGAGGCCCAGGCCGCCCAGCAGGCCGAGAAGGCCCAGGTGACCAGCCGGCTGATGACCATGGGCGAGATGGCCTCCAGCGTGGCCCACGAGCTGAACCAGCCGCTGACGGCCATCACCAACTACTGCAATGGCATGGTCAGCCGCGTACGCGCGGACAGCATCGACAATGACGCGCTGATGGCGGCGCTCACCAAGACGGCCAAGCAGGCCGAGCGGGCCGGCCAGATCATTCACCGCATCCGCAACTTCGTGAAGCGCAGCGAGCCGCAGCGCCAGCCCGCCCACGCGGCCGACATCGTCGAGGACGCGGTGGAGCTGGCCGGCATTGAGCTGCGTCGCCGCAACGTGGCCATCCACACGTACGTCGCGCAACGCCTGCCGCAACTGCAGGTCGACCCCATCCTGATCGAGCAGGTGCTGATGAACCTGCTGAAAAACGCCGCCGAGGCCATCGACAACGCATCGCTGCCGACGTCGCGCCGCCACATCGAGCTGCGTGTAGTGCCCAAGCACAGCGCCGAGATGGGCGGGCAGATCGAGTTCTCGGTGACCGACATGGGCCCGGGCCTGCCCGATGAAGTCATCGCGCGCATGTACGAAGCCTTCTTCTCCACCAAGGCCGACGGGCTGGGCATCGGATTAGGGTTATGCCGGTCTATCGTCGAGTCCCACCAGGGCCGGATAAAAGCAGAGAACCTCTACAATGGTTCCTTGGTTGTCGGCTGCAGATTCGCCTTCACGATTCCAGTCACGATCACCTCAGAACACCTGCGACAAGAAGCCGCTGGCGCTGCTCAGAGAACCGAACCCACCACACCATGAGCTTGATCCCGAAGAAGGGCAACGTTTACGTTGTCGATGACGACGAAGCGGTCCGCGACTCCCTGCAATGGCTGCTCGAAGGCAAGGACTACCGGGTCAAGTGCTTTGACTCCGCCGAATCCTTCCTGGCCCGTTACGACCCTCGCGAGGTCGCCTGCCTGATTGCCGACATCCGCATGGACGGCATGACCGGCCTGGAACTGCAGGACCGCCTCATCGAGCGCAAGAGCCCCCTGCCCATTGTCTTCATCACCGGCCACGGTGACGTGCCCATGGCCGTGCAGACGATGAAGAAGGGTGCGATGGACTTCATCGAGAAGCCCTTCAAGGAAGAAGAGCTGCTGGCGCTGGTGGAGCGCATGCTCGACCAAGCCCGCGAGGCCTTCTCCAGCCACCAGGAAGCCGCCAGCCGCGACGCCCTGTTGGCCCGCCTGACCACGCGTGAAGCGCAAGTGCTGGAGCGCATCGTCGCCGGCCGCTTGAACAAGCAGATTGCCGATGACCTCGGCATCAGCATCAAGACGGTCGAGGCCCACCGCGCCAACATCATGGAAAAGCTCAACGCCAACACGGTGGCCGATCTGCTGAAGATCGCACTCGGTGCCACCGCCAAGGCTTGACCACCTGACTCCCCCAAAGGCCGCTGCTCACCCAGCGGCCTTTTGCATTCCAGAAAGCAGCATTGACATGACCGCCCAACTGATCGACGGCCTCGCCCTGTCCAAAGCCACCCGCGCCGAAGTCGCGCAACGCGCCGCCAAGCTGACAGCCCAGGGCAAGCAGCCCGGCCTCGCCGTCGTGCTGGTAGGCGACAACCCGGCCAGCCAGGTCTACGTTCGCAACAAGGTCAAGGCTTGCGAGGAAGCTGGCATCCACTCGGTGCTGGAGAAGTACGACGCCACCATGACCGAGGCCGAACTGCTGGCCCGCGTCGACGCGCTGAACAACGACCCGACCATCCATGGCATCCTGGTGCAGCTGCCGCTGCCCAAGCACATCGACGACCACAAGGTCATCGAATCCATCTCGCCCGCCAAGGACGTGGACGGCTTCCACGTCGCCAGCGCCGGCGCGCTGATGGTGGGTGAGCCCGGCTTCAAGGCCTGCACGCCCTATGGCTGCATGAAGATGCTGGAGAGCATCGGCATGAAGGACTTGAAGGGCAAGCATGCCGTCGTCATCGGCCGCAGCAACATCGTGGGCAAGCCCATGGCCATGATGCTGTTGGCCGCAAACGCCACGGTCACCGTCTGCCACAGCGGCACGGCCGACCTGCGCGCCATGACCGCCCAAGCCGATGTCATCGTCGCCGCGGTGGGCAAGCGCAACGTGCTGACGGCCGACATGGTCAAGCCCGGCGCCGTCGTCATCGACGTGGGCATGAACCGCAATGACGAGGGAAAGCTCTGCGGCGACGTGGACTTCGACGGCGTCAAGCAAGTTGCCGGCTGGATCACCCCTGTGCCGGGCGGGGTCGGTCCGATGACGATTGCCATGCTCCTGGTGAATACGCTTGAATCGGCAGAGCGCAGCCTCACGTCGAACTGATATGACCAATCCCCTGCTCTCAACCGCCGCCCTGCCCAACTTCGCGGCCATCCAGCCCGAACACGTTCAGCCAGCCATCACCGAACTGCTGGCCGCCGCGCAAGCCGCGCTCGATGAGGCGACCAAGCCCGAAACGCCGGCCGACTACGACGCGCTCTCGCGCATCCTGGACACGACGACCGAGCACCTCGGTGCAGCCTGGGGCGCCGTGGGCCACCTGAATGCCGTGGCCGACACGCCGGCGCTGCGTGAGGCCTACAACGCGATGCTTCCGGCCGTCACCGAGTTCAGCACGGCCATGGGCGCCAACGAAGCGCTATTCGCCAAGTACAAGGCAGTCCTCGCCGTGCAGGGCTCCAGCTTGAGCGCCCCGCGCCAGCAGGTGCTCAAGCACGCGATCCGAAATTTCGTGCTGTCCGGCGCCGAACTGCAGGGTGCCGCCCGCGAGCGTTACGCTGCCATCCAGGAGCGAAGCGCCGAGTTGCAGCAGCAGTTCAGCGAGCATGTCCTGGACGCGACCGACGGCTGGAGCTACGTCGCCAAGGCCGAAGAACTGGCCGGCGTACCACAGGACGTGCTGGATGCCACCAAGCTGGACGACGGTGGTCACAAGCTGACGCTGCATTTCCCGTGCTACCTGCCCGTCATGCAGTACGCCGAGAGCCGCGAGTTGCGCGAGAAGCTCTACCGCGCCTACGTGACCCGCGCGAGCGAGAGCGGCAAGCCGGAATGGGACAACACGGCCGCGATGCGCGAGATCGTCTCACTGCGGCAGGAAGAGGCGCAGCTGCTGGGTTATGCCAGCTTTGCCGAGGTGTCGCTGGCACCCAAGATGGCATCCTCGCCAGACGAAGTGAAGACCTTCCTGCGCGACCTTGCCAAGCGCGCCCGGCCCTTCGCCGAGAAGGACCTGGCCGAACTGCGCGAGTTCGCCAAGGGCTCGCCGCTGGAAGCCTGGGACGTGTCTTACTGGAGCGAGAAGCTCAAGGAGGCCCGCTATGCCTTCAGCGACCAAACGGTGAAGCAGTACTTCACCGCTCCCAAGGTCGTGGCCGGACTGTTCTCCATCATCGAGCGGCTGTTCGACGTGTCCATCGCCGAGGCCAGCGCACCGGTCTGGAACGACACCGTCAAGTTCTACGAACTCAGGCGCGGCGGCCAGCTGATCGCGCAGTTCTACCTGGACCTCTTCGCCCGGCCGGGCAAACGCCCCGGCGCCTGGATGGACGAGGTGCGTAGCCGCTGGCTCAAGCCCACGGGCGAACAGCAGACGCCGGTCGCCCAGTTGGTCTGCAACTTCGCGTCACCGGTCGGCGACCGGCCTGCGCTGCTGACGCATGACGACGTCATCACCCTCTTCCATGAGTTCGGCCACGGCCTGCACCACATGCTGACGCAGGTCAACGACCTGGGCGTGTCGGGCATCTCCGGCGTTGAGTGGGACGCCGTCGAGCTGCCCAGCCAGTTCATGGAGAACTTCTGCTGGGAGTGGGACGTGCTCTGCCAGCTCAGCGGCCACGTCGACACGGGCGAGCCGCTGCCGCGCGAGCTGTTCGACAAGATGACGGCGGCCAAGAATTTCCAGAGTGGCCTGATGACGCTGCGCCAGATCGAGTTCGCGCTGTTCGACATGCGCCTGCATGGTGAGCCGGGCGCGGAAGCCGATGTGCAGAAAGTGCTGGACGAGGTGCGCGCCGAGGTCGCCGTTCTGGTCCCGCCGGCCTTCAACCGCTTCCAGCACAGCTTCTCGCACGTCTTCGCGGGCGGCTACGCGGCGGGCTACTACAGCTACAAGTGGGCGGAGCTGCTCAGCGCAGATGCCTGGAGCGCGTTTGAGGAAGAAGGCGTGTTCAACGCCGCCACCGGCAAGCGCTTCCTGGCCGAAGTGCTGGAGCAAGGCGGCGCACGCGACGCCATCGACAACTTCAAGGCCTTCCGCGGCCGCGAGCCGACGATAGACGCACTGCTGCGCCACCAAGGGATGGCGTGACCCGCTACGTCGCCCTGTGGCGCGGCATCAACGTCGGCAAGGCCAAGCGGCTGGCGATGGCTGACCTCAAGGCCTTGCTGGCTGAACTCGGCGCGACCCAGGTGACCACGCTGCTGAACAGCGGCAACGCAGTGTTCGACGCGAAGAAGAAGCTCACGGCCAGCCAGATCCGTGCGGCGGTGGCACAGAAGCTGGGCGTCGATGCCGCCGTCATCCTGAAGACGGCCGACGAGTGGGCGGCCATCGCCGCGCCACATGGCATCGAGCAGGCCGACGACCCCAGCCGCCTGCTGGTCGCCGTGACGGCGGACGCCACCACGCTGCAGACCGCCGCCGGCATCGCCACACAAGGCGACGAACGCTTCGTCGTCACCGCGCACGCGGCCTACCTGTGGTGCGCCCACGGCATTCTGGAGAGCAAGGCCGGTGTCGCGCTGCTGAAGAAGCTCGGCGATGGCGGCACGACACGCAACTGGGCGACTGTCGAGAAGATCAACGCGCTGCTGGCGCAGTAACCGCCGCGGCAGCGTCGGCCACGCTCCAGAACTGCCGCTCCTCGCGGCCCAGGCCATCGGCTGCGTTGGCCCGCAGCAGCGCCCGCACGGGCTCCTTCACGCGCGCCAGCAGCAGGCGCTGCCCGCGTCCGGCCAGGCGGCGGTCCAGCTCCAGCAGGCACTCGAAGGCCGTACTGTCGAGATCTCCACTCTCCTCCAGGCTCAGCACCAAGGTGCCCATGCCGCTCGCGGCCAGGCGCGAGTCGGCCTCGGCCATCACGCGCTCGGCGCTGGCGAAGAACAGCGGCTCCTGCGGCCGCAGGATCAGCGCGCCGGGCACAGCTTCAGCTTCTGGATGTTCCGGCCGATTAACGAAATTGCGCGTGCCCGGCAGCGCACCCAGCTCGTGCAGCACCGGCTGGCTGAAGCGGCGTAGCGCCTCGACAAGGGACAGCGCGATGGACGCCAGCATGCCGTGCAGCAGGCCCAGCGCCAGCACGGCCACGACGGCGCCGGCGATCAGCAGCCGGTCGCGGCCCAGATGCCAGGTCGCCAGCAGCGGCCGGGGCGACAACGCATGCCACAACGCAGCGATGACGGCCACGGCAAGCACCGGCCGCGGCAGCCAATGCAGCGCCGGCAGTGCCACAGCAATGGCCACCGCGACGACCACGCAGGCCACGACGCCCGCGCGGCGGCTCTGCGCGCCAGCGCCATGGTTGGCTGCGCTGGCCGAGAAGCCTGCGCCCACCGGCATGCCTTGCAGCAGGCCGCTGGCCAGGTTGGCCACGCCCAGCGCAAACAGCTCGCGGTTGGCGTTCAGCGTATCGCCACGCTGCAGCGCCAGCGAGCGCATGCTGCCCCAGGACTCGGCGAACAGCAGCACCACCAGACCCACGGCCAGCTCGGCCACGTTGAGCCAGGCATCCAGGGCCAGCGCGGGCAGGTGGGGTGCGAAGGCCGGCGCCTCCACCGCGCCGACCACCGCCACGCCGTAGCCCTGCAGGCCCAGCAACCGCGTCGCCGCGATAGCCACGACCAGCGCGATCAACGACGCCGGCCAGGTGGGCTGGCGGCGCAGCAGCGCGATCAGCGCGCCGGTCGCCAGGGCCACCAGCAGGCTGGTGGCATGCCAGTCACCCGCGTGACCCAGCACCCACACCAGCAGGTGCAGCACGTCCAGACCCGGCGGTGGCAGCACGCCCAGCACGTCGGGCAGCTGCTTGATGACGATGGTGATGGCCAGCGCGAACGCGAAGCCGCGCAGCACCGGCCGCGACACGAAAGCCGACAGCTGGCCCTGACGCGCGGCGGCCAGCAGCAACAGCACTGCACCGGCCGCCAGCGTCAGCGCCAGCAAGGCCTCGGCATGCGCAATGCCAGCCAGGCCTGCAGCAGCAGCAGCAGCCAGGCTGGCACTGGACGACGTGGGCGCGACGATGGCGTCGCGGCTGCGGCCCAGCAGCGCGTAGACAACCAGGCCGGCAAGGACAGCGACGAGGGCATGGGCGACCGGCAGCCGCGCCAGCCCTGCGTAGGCCACGGCCTCGGGCAGCAGCAGGCCGGCCACACACAGGCCCGCCGTCAGGTCGGCGCCGAGAACGGCACGCAAGCTGCGCGGGTCAGCAGGGGAAGATGCCGGCGTCACAGGCCTGGTTGAAAAGGGCCGCATCCTCGCGCACCTGGGCGGCGGCGTCGCTGGAGGCCTGCACGAGGCGGTCTCGCCACTTGCCGGGGCCGCGGCCACGGCGGCCGAAATCGATGAGCTCGTCAGCCGTGGCCGAGCCTTGGCGCCCGGCCGAGCGCAGCTGGGCCCAGGCGACGAGGCGGCTCATGGTGGCGAGGCTGTGGTGCAGGCCACCCCCTCGGTGTGGGGTCAGCGCGCCGAGATCCAGCCGGTCCTCGCCGGGCTGAAGTGCGCGCAGCACGAAGGGCTTGCCACCCATGTTCACCGGCTGCAACAGCCCGAGGCCGACGGCCTGCATGCGCTGCTGCACGGCCACCTCACGCTCGGCCTCGTTGCCCAGGCGCGGTTGTTTGCAGCCACTGACGGGCGCGAGCGTCGACGGCCGCGCCGGCTTGAGGTCGAGCAGGCAGGCGCCCGCGACAGCGTCGCCGCGCACGAGGACGACATAGCGGTCCAGCCCCAGGCTGCCGGTGCCGGCCACTCGGCGGGCCACATCCAGCACGTCGAAGAAGTCATCGTCCGGCTGCCGGGCGGCGAACCCGGCCATGAAGGCACACACACGTTCAACCTGCGCCTCGCCGGCCGGCAGCGCATGGCGGCCGTCGACGCGCAGGCGACGGCGCCTGCCTGTGCCGGTGCTGCGACGCGCCAGCAAGTCGGCCTGCTGCCGTGTGCCAACCCGCTCCAGCAGCAGGCCTACCGGGCCATCGGCGGTGCGCGGGTCCAGCCATTGGGCCTTGCCGCCGGCCAGCGCGTCGGCGTAGGCGTCGAGCATCGCGCGGGCCAGCGAGCGGGTATCGTCTTTGCCCAAGGCCAGTTCGTCGGCCGCCAGCCACAGGCTGGTCAGCAGGTGCAGGAGGTCGCAGCTGGCCGGCGCGAGGGCGGACTCGTCGAAGTCGTTGATGTCGAAGTACGCCAGGCCGTTGGGGCCCTGGTAGCTGCCGAAGTTCTCCAGGTGCATGTCGCCACAGCACCAGGCGGCGGGCGCGGGCTTCAACGGGACGCGCTGCATGCGCGCATGGAAGAGATGGGCCGAGCCGCGCAGGAAGAGAAAGGGGCTCTTGCGCATCTTGGTGAACTTGAGCCGCAGCCGCTCGGGGTCACGGCCAGCATTGAAGCTCAGCAACGCGTGGATGACGTCCATCAGTCGGCCCCTTCGAGCGTGTGCACGCGCATGCCCACGGGGTCATGCATGGGCTCGCGCCAGGCTGCACGCTTGAGCATGCGGCTACCGTCCTTCAGGCCGGCGGCCCAGCGGGCGCGCAGGCGCGCATCGCTGAAGTCGATGTCGCGCCAGGAGTCCTCGCCGGGCAGCGCGCGCATGACAAGGTGGACGATGTCGATGCGCGAGTCGCAGCCCAGTGCGAGCAGCGTCTTCACGGCCGGCTCGGCGGCGGTCGATGGGTCCAGCTTGCGGCCCACCAGGCGCAGCGCGCGGCGCAGGTTCTGCAAGCGTTCGTGGTCTCCCAGGTGCTCGAAGATGCGGCTGGCGTACTGGATGTCCTTGTAGCGCGCCAGCGCTTGCGCCATCGTCTGCGGCGCGGCCTCGCTGGCGTCCCACAGGTCGACCATGAAGCACAGCGTGTCGCGGCGTTCGGCGTCGTCCAGCACCACGTCCAGTGGGGTGTTGGAGTAGATGCCGCCGTCCCAGTAGGCGGCCTTGCCGATCTGCACCGGCGCGAAGCCGGGCGGCAGAGCGCCGCTGGCCATCACATGCTCGGGACCGATGCGGGTCTTGCCGTCGCGGTTGTCGAACAGCGCCAGCTCGCCGGAGCGAACGTCCACGGCACACAGCGTCAATCGCGTCTCGGCGGCGGCGATGCGGTCGAAGTCGACCAGCTCGCGCAGCGTGGCGGCCAGCGGCGAGGTGTCGTAGAAGCTCAGCTCGGCGAGCGGTGCGCGGCGGTTCATGTCCCAGGCCTGCGGGCCGCGCGGCTTGAAGAAGCCCGGCACGCCGCTGGTCAGCGTCTGCCAGGTCTGCAGGCCTTGCTGCCACATCGCCGCGAACGGGTTGGACGGCAGGTGCGGCGCCAGGGCCGGCCGGGTCACGCGGTCCCAGAAACTGCGCAACGCCGCCAGCCGGTCGGCCGGTGCGTTACCAGCCATCAACGCCGCATTGATCGCGCCGATGGAGGTACCGACCAGCCAGTCCGGCGCCAGGCTCGCACCCTCCAGCGCCTCGACGAAGCCGGCCTGGTAGGCCCCCAGCGCACCGCCGCCCTGGAAAACGTAGACGGTCTGGGGTGGGCGTTTGACCATGTCAGCGGGCAGGCAAGGTGATGGCGTCGTCGCACGGGATGGCCTGAAACACGGCCAGTTGCTCGGCGGCTGCCGCATGTGCGGCCAGGTGCGGAAAGCCCGCGGCCGGCGCAACCTCGGGCAGCAGGCTTTGCATGAAGGTCCAGGCCACGGCGGCCGTGATGCCGGACTGGCAGATGCCGTCTGCGCTCACGTCCAGCGGGCTGTAGGCAAGCTCTCGGTCCAGCTCGCGACAAGCCGCGTCCAGCTGACCGCTGACGCGATCCACCCACGGCTGGTGCCGCTTCTCGGCCGGGCGCAGGCCGCGCTCGTAGACGATCTGCGCCGTCTTCTCGCAGGCCGCCAGCGCCAGGCCGATGAGGCGCAACTCGCGGGTCAGCCTGGCGGCCATGCTTGGCATCAGGCTGCGGCCTGCGAGCACCTCGGCATAGATCAGCATCAGCGTGGAGTCCATCAGCACGTTGCCGTCGTCGCAAATCAGCGTAGGCGCCTTGACCACCGGGTTGATCTGCTGGAAGGCGTCGAAGCCGCGGAACACCGAGATGGCCGCGTGCTCGAACGGCAGGCCCAGCAGCCGCATGGAGATGGCGACGCGACGCACGAACGGGGAGTCGAGCATGCCGATGAGCTTCATGGGGCCACCGCCTTGTCCTGTTTGGCGGAGCCCGCCTCTTCCTCACGCATCAGGCGATCCAGAAAGGCCTTGCCGTGACGGCGCTCGATCTCCGCCTTGACCACCCGGTTGTAGCCGCGCGCATAGGCCTGAGACTGCAGCGTGTCCGCATCGCCGTTGTGGACCCAGACGATGCCGTAGAGCCGCTTCAGCCGCTCGGCCCTGGCGATGTCCGCCTTGGTGGGCGGCTCGGCAAGGCCGACCACCTGCAGTTTGAGTGCGCCGGCCTCGACATCCAGGCGAGCCTGGGCCTGACCTTGCTCTGTGGCGAGGACACGGTTGGCGATGCCCATGTCGATGGTCGCCACCAATTGCCTCTGCGGCTTCGTCTCGCCCTCCGTGGCCCGAAAGCTGCTGAAGAGGCCGAGCACCGTGGCCGCCGCCAGCAGGCTGCACAGCACGGCAACGATGCGAATGGCGGTGCGGGGCCGGCGCCAACCGGCGCCCAGCCGCTCGTCGGCCAGTGCCACCGGCAGGACGGGCTTTGGTGAATCCATGGCGTGCATCAGTTCCTAAACCCCCGATTCTCGGCCAGCGGCGCCAACGCGGCCTGAACACGGGCCTGCCACGCGCCCTGTTCGGCAGCGCTCCAGTCCGACCAACGCGGAGACTCTGCATCGAGTTCGGCCGCCAAGCTTTGCAACTCCCCAAGGCCGGACACCGCGGCCGCAAGACTCAGCCGGGCCAGCCATTCCTGTGCTTCGCGCACTCGCGGGTAGGCGGCAAACAGCCAGCGTGCCACGTCCGGCCGCGCGCGCCAGTCAGCACTGCCGAAGCGTTCGGTGGCCTGGGCCGTCAGCCGCTGGCCAGCGCCCAGGCAGTCGAAGGCGACACAGCCGGCAAAGCCGCGGTCGATCAGCTCGGCGTGGATGCAGCAGCGATGATCGGCGCACAGGTGCCGGCAGGGAGTCTCGGCGCGCTTGTCGAAGCCGAAGCCCTGGATCTCGTCGAACGGCGGGATCACGCAGCACAGCGCCGCGCAGGACGAGCAGTCGGCCTTGAGATGGGCGGGAAGCCTCAGTTCAACGGTCACTGCAACGGGGCCGACACGCCGACCATCCAGCCCACGCCGAAGCGGTCGTTCACCATCCCGAACAGCGGCGCCCAGAAGGTCTTGCCCAGCGGCACGTGCACCTGGCCGCCCGAGGCCAGCGCCTCGAAGGCCTGGCGTGCGGCGGCCTCGTCGGGGCAGTCCAGCGACAGCGAGAAGCCCTTGAAGGCCGTGGTGCCGCTGCACATGCCGTCGGACACCATGACCAACGCTCCGCCGATTAGCAGCGACGCATGCATGATCTTGTGCTCCGAGCCCGGCGGCAGCGCACCGGGCGGCGGCGGCTCGGGGCTGTCAGAGTTGCGCATCAGGAACTGCACCTCGGCACCCAGCGCCGTCTTGTAGAACTCGATAGCTTCTTCGCAGCGGCCATCGAAGAACAGGTAGGGGTCGATCTTCATCGCGGTCTCCGTCGGGTCGGGAAGACAACTTTAGGGCGTCTTGAAGTCACCGGCCGTCGAGATGACGAAGTTCTCGGCCTTGATGTGCTTGCGCCAGGCTGCGTTGGCCTGCTCGACCGTGACGGCCGCCAGCGCTTCGTCTCGCTGCTGCGCCGCGGCCCAGGTCTCGGCGCGCTCCGCCAGGCTGCTCAGGCCACCGGCCAGCGCCCCGGGGTCGGCCCGGCCCTGCTTGCGGTCTTCGAGGATGTCCTTCTTCGCCCGCGCCAGCTCCGCCGCCGTGACCCCTTGAGCCGCCATGCGCGCCGCCTCTTCCTGCACGACGGCGATGACGCGCTCACGCTTGTCGGGCGCGAAGCTGGCCTGGATGGCGAAGCTACCGGCGTCGCCCCAGGGGCCGGCGCTCAGGGATGCGCCGATGCCGTAGGTCAGGCCCTCCTTTTGGCGCACGCGCTCGGACAGCCGGCTCTCCAGCCCGCCGCCGCCGAAGATATGAACGGCCAGCTCCAGCGCCGCGTAATCCGGGTCTTCGCTGTTCAGCGGCAGCGTCTCGTGCAGGCGCACGATGGCATTGGCCTTGTCGCGTGCAGTGGCGTCGAAGCGCGCCGGGGGGATGGCCACATGCCGCGGGATGTGGCGCACGAACTTGGGCGCGCTGGGCTTCTTCCAGTCGCCGAACAGCTGGTTCACCTCGGCGGCCAGCCCGTCCGGCAAGGCGCCGACGACGCTGACCTGGGCCTCGTTGGCCGACCAGTAGTCGGCGTAGAAGCGCTTAACGTCATCCAGCGTCGTCGCCTTCAGATTGGCAATGCGGTCATCCACGCTCATCACGTAGTCCGGGTGACCCAGGGTCACGCCGCGCGCCATGTTGTAGTGGCCGCGCGTGGCCTCCTGGCGCAGCACGCCGGGTTCCTGGCGCGAGGCTTCGATGCCGGACAGCGCCGCCTTGATCTCGCGGTCGAAGGCGTCCTGCGGCAGGGTGGGCCGGCGCAGCACATCGGCCGCGACACGCAGAGCGGGCAGCAGCGTGTCGCGCTCGGCGCTGATGAAGACGGTGGCGCCCTGGTCGTAGCTCGTGATGCTGAGGTTGGCGCGCAGCTTGATGAGCGCGTCCTGCAGCTGCTGCTTGGTGAAGCCGGCGCTCCCTTCGCTCATCAGTTGGCCCACCAAGCCGGTGCCGTTGCGCGCGAAGGTCGCATCGCGCTCGCCCCAACGCAGCTGCATCTGCAGCACGACCGTGTTGCCACGGGTCTGCTTCTGCAGCGTGTGCAGCGCGATGCCCCCATTTGATCCCGGCAGCGTCATGCGCTTCGTGCGGCTCTCAAGCACCGCAGGGACCGGATCCAGCTGCTCGCCTTCCTCCACCTTGGGCGGGGCCTTCAGCTCGGCAAGGCGCTGCGCCAGCGCCGGCGCGGCCGGGATTTCCACGCGCTCCACCGCGCCAGCGGGCAGGTAGCGGCCCAGCGTGCGGTTGGCAGGCCTGAAGTAGGCCGCGCGCACACGCTCCACATCGGCCAGCGTGACCTTGGGAATGTCGTCCATCAGCTGGAACAGCAGACGCCAGTCGCCCGCGGCGATCAGGCCGGAGATCTGCTGGATCAACGCCTCAGGGTTCTTCATCTGCTGGCGGTAGCTGTTGACGGCGAGGTCGCGCACGCGCGCCAGCTCGCTCTCCTCGAAGGGCTTGGCGGACCGCCCCTCGGCCAGGTCCAGCAGCAGCGTCTCGACCTTGCTCACGTCACCGTCCGGCGGCAGCGCGGCCACAGCACTGATGGTGCCAGGGTCCGTACCGCCGATGCCGGTGATGCCGGCGAAGACGGCCAGCTTGGGCTCCACCAGCTGCTTGTAGAGCTGGCCGCTGGGCTGCAAGCTCATCAGCAGGCTGTAAACGATGAGCGCCGGCGTGTCCGGGTGGGTGATGGACGGCACGTGATACGCGGCCAGCAGCAGGGGCTGGCCGCCCACGCGGCGCACCACCACCGTGCGCTCGCCGTCCTGCGCCGGCTCCACCGTGTAGGGCTGGGGCACCGGCGTAGCCGGCTTCGCGAGAGCGCCGAAGTCCTTGACGATCAGCGCCAGCGTGGCAGCTTTGTCGAAGGCGCCGGCGATCAGCAGCGTCGCGTTGTCAGGCCGGTAGTAGCGCTTGTAGAAGCCTTGCAGCTTCTCAATGGGCACGTTCTCGATATCACTCCTGGGGCCAATGGTGGCGTGCCCATAGGGGTGCCACGCGAAGGCCGCGGCGTTGACGCGCTGACTCAGCACGGCGAACGGCTGGTTCTCGCCGCGCTCGAACTCGTTGCGCACCACGGTCATCTCGGTGTCGAGGTCCGCCTTGGCGACACGGCTGTTCACCATGCGGTCGGCCTCCAGGTCGAGCAGGAAGGCCAGCGTGTCGGCGTTGGCATTGAAGCTGGCGAAGTAGTTGGTGCGGTCCACCGTCGTCGTGCCGTTGAAACGCACGCCGCGCTGCGCCATCGCACCGGGGATGTCCCGCTGGCGATCGGTGCCCTTGAACAGCATGTGTTCCAGCAGGTGGGCCATGCCGTACTCGCCGGGCGCCTCGTGGCGGCTGCCGACGCGGTAGGTGATGTTGACCGTCGTGGTGGTCTGTGTCGCGTCTGGGAACAGCAACAATTGCAGGCCATTG
Source organism: Burkholderiales bacterium (assembly GCA_016195825.1). GTDB lineage: Bacteria > Pseudomonadota > Gammaproteobacteria > Burkholderiales > Burkholderiaceae_C > Pelomonas. The sequence goes on from JACPYV010000112.1 coordinate 17,069, forward strand.
GGCAGGCGGTACTCCTCGATGCCGCCCAGATCGCGCAAGGCGACGGGCAGCATCGGCGCGGGCCTGGCAGGGGCCTTGACGGCCGGACGCGGCGCGAGGGCCTTGGGGGCCGCGGGCGACACCGTGGCGGTCTGCGCCTGCACCGGCGCCAGGCCGGTCATCAGGACACAGGCCAGGGCCAGGCCGATTCGCAAGGACTTCATTCAGGTCTCCAGAGGCCGGCTGCGCCGGTCGATTCGATGAGGCGCCGATTCTGACTGCTGCGCGCGTGGCGATCGTCACGCCCGCCGCGCCCCCTTGAACGATGGTGAATAAGTCCTGTGGGCTCTAGGGAGGCGCCCGCCACCGGCCCCGCCTAGCTTTGAGCAGAGGCCCGTCGGGCGCACTGCGCCGCCGCCTCGCTTCTGCGGCTGCGCACCCTTCGTGCTGCCCGTCCTTCGCCCTGTTCATTCAAGGAGGCACACCATGGCCACCATTCCCAAGCCGGCCCGGCCCGGCACCACTGCCACGCATCTTGCCCGCGCACTGCAGACGGCTGCCACGGCGGACGACGACAGCAACGAACCGCTGGACGACGACTTCCACTTCGTGCTGGGCGAGCTGCTGGCCGCCTACAAGCCGGTGCTGTCGGCCGACCTGCAGCGCGCCGAATCGCCTGACGTGCTGATCAAGGACGCCCTTGCCAACCCGCCAAGCTGCGAGGACGAGTTCGCGCAGGCGATGGCGCTGTTCGAGCGCTTCAGCAACGAGGAGGTGGCGCAGCGCCTGCTGCCCGCCGAGATGCGCGAGCTACTGGGGCCGCTGGAGCGCTGGCGCTGGTGCCTGCTGCACCTGCGCTGCTGCATCGTCTTCGGCTGGCTGATGTGCCGCGGGCCGCGCGGCTTCCGCGGCTCCAGCTACTACCTGTGGCGCTACTGGCGCTGCGTGCGCGAGGTGCTGGGTGCGCCGGTGGCCAACCCGCCCACCGCCGCCGAGAGGGCCGACTTCAACCAGCTCGTCAAGGCGCTGGCCGAGGCCTACAAGCCCTACCTCGACGATCAGCTCGCCACGGTCGATTTCGCGCAAGGCTTGCCCGAGCAGGTGATGTCCGGCCAGGTGGACTGCTTCGAGGACGGTGACGCCAGCACGCAGATCCTGGAACGCCTGCTCAGCACCGACACCGCTGCCGCGCTGATGGGCCGCGAGCTGATCGCCAAGCACCGCGCCGACCCCTTCTTCTGGTTCTGCCGCTGCTGGTGCCTGTGCGCCATCCGCTTCGGCTGCTGCCTGGCACGGGCGCGCAACCTGCGCGACGTGTTCCGCTGCCTGCGCAGCTACCGCGCCTGCCTGCGCCGCTGCCAGCGCCCGCTGCACTGTGCGCTGACCGGGCCTTCGGGCTGCGTGCGGGGCGAGACAGACATCCTGCCCGGCCGCATCCTGGAGCCCGTGCATGGCGACGCTGAGGGCAGCAACTTCGGCCATTACCTGATCGAAGTGCGCAGCCCTGGCGGCAACCTGCTCAGTGGCGCCGTGGTCTACCCCAACAACCTTGCCCTGCCCGACGTGGCGGCAGCCCAAGGCAACTTCTCCGTCTCCGGCGGCACGCTGGGTTGGGTGGACACGCGCAAGTGCGCGGTCGACGCCGGCGTCGAGCTGCTGAGTTCCACCACGTTCACGTTGACGCTGCGCGTCTTCGCGCTGGACGGCAGCGAGCTCAAGCCGCCTTGCACAGGCAGCTTCTCGCTATCCGTCAACGAGGTCTACATCAAGCGCGTCAGCACGCCCTGGTCGGTGGACTACCCCGATCCGCCGGAGCCGCTGCGTGCCGTCGACAACCCGGCGGCCACGCTGTCCACGGTGGGCGGCGACATGCATGTGCGCGGCGCGGCCAACGTCTACGGCTGCGCCAGCGAGAAGATCCGCCGCTACCGCATCTGGGCCATCCCCGACCCGATGTTCAGCGAGCCGCAACCCGCGCCGTTCAGCAGCATCGTGCCGGGTGGCGACTGGCGGCTGGTTACCGACATCGAGTTCAACCCGATGAGCATCCCCCAGCCCAGCGGCCCGCCGATCAACTACACGGCCGACCAGGTACGTGCCAGCAACGTGCTGGACGGCGACCCGACGCCCAGCGTGCTCACGAACGACTGGAGCTCGCGTAGCGAGTGCATCTGCGTGCACATCGACTCGACGAACTTCTGCACCTGCTGGAACATCCCCTCCCTGGCGCCCAAGATCTTCCACAGCACGACGCTGCTGCCGCAGGACCCGGCGCACCACCAGGGCGCCACCGGCAAGTTCAGCGTCCTGCTGCAAGTCATCGACACGGCCGGCAACACCTACTACGACATCCAGCGCGTCTGGATAGACAACGAGCCCATCCAGGCGGCAATCGTCGGCATCGGCAGCCAAGCCCCCTGCTCCGACATGTACACGCAGACCCCGGAAGGCATGTTCAAGACCGTGGACGTGCGCGGCCATGCCTGGGACGAATACATCGACCGCGGCGACCTCAGTGCACCGACCAGCGACAACTTCGGCGGCTACCAGGTGCGCTTCGTCAAGCAGGGCGCGTTGTCGCCGCAGGTCGTGCTGGTCAACTCGACAAACACCGTGCCGGCCCGCGCGCTGGCGCTGCCCGCCGAGAGCCTGGCCACCGGCACCCTGACGCCCTGGAACCTGCAGGTGTTGGACGCCGCCAGCAACCCGCTGGGGCTGCCTGCCGACCAACTGCTGGGCCCGGGCGAGGCCTGCGTCTACAACGTCATCCTCGAGGCCTGGGACCGGACCGTCGTCGACGAGGGCACCGTGCATGCGTCGCCTTGGATCCTGTTCCCGATCAAGATCATCAACGGGCCGGAGCCCGTGTGAGGTGGTCATGACCCTGGACGACTTCGGCTTCTGGCCGCGGCTGGCGCTGGCCGTGCTTGCCGGCTGGCGCATCACGCACCTGCTGGCGGCCGAGGACGGGCCCTTCGGCTTGGTGCTGAAGCTGCGCGAGCGTCTGGGGCAAGGCATCTGGGGACAGCTGATGGACTGCCCCTACTGCGTGTCGCTGTGGGTGGCGATGCCACTGGCGCCGCTGCTGGCCACCGACTTGCTCGGCTGGGGCTTGAGTGCGCTGGCGCTGTCCGGCGCCGTCTGCATCATTGAGGCGGCGCTGGACGTCGCCGCCTCAAATCACAAGGAGTGACGACATGGGTTGCTGCGGACAAGGCCGGGCGGCGCTGCGCCAGGCTCAGAACACCACCTCCCCCACCGCGGCGCGCCCCGCCGCCGGCCCGGCCGAGCGGCGCGTGCTGGTGCACTACCGCGCCAGCGCGCCGGTCGCCGTGCGCGGGGTGGCAAGCGGGCGGCTGTACGAATTCGACGCCGCTCAGCCGACGCTCTATGTCGCCGAAGGCGACGCGGTGGCGCTGCTGCGGTCGAGGTGGTTTGAGCGACGGGATTGAGACGCCACGCGGAACACTTCAACGCGCTGCGACATCAGCACGGTTGGGCGCCAGCAAGGGGGCTGCTCCAGGCTTGCCGTTTTCCTTCGAGATGGCTTGAGCCGGCTGCTCCCGACCCATTTGCGACACTCGCCTCGCTTGACTGGGCGCGGAAAACCTGGCGTTCGCGCGGTCAAGCAGCAGCCATCAAAGTTCCACCCGGTGCAAATTCTGGCTGGCCTCGATTTGCCGCTTGAAAGCGGTCGTACGCGGCACCAGCGAACGCCTCGTCACCTGTCGGTTCCACCAGACCATGGCGGCAAAGCAAAAGGCCAGACGCGCTCGATCCCTGCATTCGAGCCGACACCTCGTCAGCCACGCGCAACCGCTTTTCGACTACCTTCGCGGACAAGGCTTCGGCAATGAGTTGCGCGGACGAAACAATGCGTCCGCGAAGGCTCGATGGAGTTGACTGCCACGCCATCTACGTTAGGCTACTCGGCAGTGGCCGGGGCGGCTGCATAGATCGAGGTGTCGATGACCCACCCGACCCTGCTGGTCCCGAGCCATCTGGATGCGCTCGTTCTTGTAGAACCACGTTTGTCGGTCGGCCCATCGGCGCACTTCGCGCGCCTGCCGCATGTTTGGAAGGGCACCGATGCCAACGCGGACGTCCCCAATCTTGGCAACTCGATCGTGGCGCCTCCTTTCCAGGACCAGAGCTTCCTGCTGGCTCCGGGCGTACACCTGCACTGGGCCCTGCCAGATGGACTGACGCGCGCGCGCCATTCCGAGCATGCGAGTCCGCAGGAGGTCGGCGGCGAAGCTGGCTTCCCCGCCGTGCCGAACCGATGGCTCGTTGCACGCCGCCGCCAACACGCGGGGCGCTGGGTGATCGAGGCCTCGTGGGTGGTCGAGAGCGACTATCTCTGGCCCGAGGACCACAGTGCCACCGATCCCGTGAGCGTGCCGAGTGCCTGGGCCGACAGCGCTTCGACTCGGCCCTATCGACTGATGGGCAGGCGGACGGCTCACAGCGCATACCCCGCAGGGCTCGACGGCGGCCGACACCTCGCGCGGCCGCTTACCGCCATGGGTTACGGGGACCCGGCGTTCGCGACGGTCTACCAGAACTGCCACAGCGTGTTCGGCCTGCACGATCCTGTCGTCCCTTCGACCGAAACCCGCTACGACGTCTTCGGCTGGTACAGCGACTCCCGGCACGACCCGCTAGGTCACGCCTTGCGCGCGAAGGAGGATGACGCTTCCAGGGGCGCCGAGGTCGAATCACGGTTCGGCTGGAAGGTTCTCGAAACAGGAAAGATTCCCCCGAACACGCAGACGCTCTGCTACGTCAGCATGACCGTTCCCGCACAGCGCACGCCGAGGCAGCGCAGCCGACAGGTCGAGATTGCAATCGGCAATACGGCAAGTGAGGCGCTGTCGGCTTTCCTCGCCAGCAATATCGGCGGCGGCACCGCGCGCGACGCGGTGGAGGATCAGCTCGAATCCATCCTGCTGAAGCAGCGCCTGGCCGGCAAGGAGCTCGACAAGGCAGCAAGACTGGCAGACGCGCGGCACGAAAAAGGATTCGTCGCCACCTTCGGCGGCTGGGTCTGGGCGGTCAAACCGCAGGAACGTCCTGACCACCGCGTGCAGGACGCCGATCATGAACGCGAAGATCCGGCCGCTTCCCTCGACCCTGAACTGGCAAATCGGCTCACGCAGCTCAACAAACTGCAACGCGTGCATGACCGCAGCATCAACGACGTGGAAGCGGCGCGCGGTCAACTCTTTGCGGACTGGTGCAAGTACATGCGCGTCGTCCATCCGCCGGAGGCGACATGGCAGGACCATGAGACGTTCGACGGCGACGAACTCCGTGTCTTCATCGAGCAACAGGCCGAGGCGCTGCAGGGTCTTGTGCAGACAGGGTTCGACAAGAGCGCCGCCGCGCTGGGCAACGCTCTCAGCTTCGCGCAGGAGCGCGTCGCCGAAATCAATCGTTCCGGCGCGAGGACCGGCGCGAAGCTGCTCGAATTGCAGAAGCTCCCCGGGCCGCGTTTCTATCGACCGACCGAACCGGTCGTATTGATTCACGGCAAGGCCGTTCGCGTCACCGAGCGCCACGGGCAGGACGGGCGCGAGGACGCGGACAACCTGCTGCGCTGCAAGCTGACCACGAGGTCCCTGCTTTCGTCGGAGCGCAAACCGGATCTCGAGGCGCTCTGCGCGGAAATCGATTTGCTGCGGCCCGTAGGCCAGGATGGCAAGCCGCCCGCCGAGCGCATCGGCTTTTGCGCGTGGGAAGACCCGTGGCATCCCATCCTTCTCGAGTGGGAGGTCGAACTGCTGCCGATCGCGCGCAGCGGCTCGGGCGGCAGTACCGAGTACTCGCCGGACCACATCACGAGTCGCTACGCCCTAGCGCTCAACGAGGTCGATCTGGCTGCCGTCGATGCTGTACCGAGGGACAAGCAGCACATGAGGACCTACCAGGGCTCGTCGATCCTGACGCCACACGCCCTGCGCCAACATGACCTGGCGCTGCGGGGCTATGTGGTCGAGCACTGCCATTGCACCCACGAGCATCTCGAAGACAACCGGGCGCTGGTCGAAGCAGAGCACCGCGCGAAGCTCGCAAGGCATGGCCAGGCCGAAGACGACCCTGTCTGCGCGGCCCTATGCGCGTTGGGTGAGTTGGACGGCAAGGAATTCCTCTCGCAGTCGCTGACCGGCGTCAACGATGCCTTTCTCGGGCTCCACCAGAGTTACCAGCTCCCCATCTCCGACCCGCTGGGGTTCGAATGTGAGCGAGATCTCGCCCGACGCGTACGCGACCTCGTGCTTTCCTTCAACCGAAGCGCTCCAGCCGATGCCGGCGACTTCGAACCCATCCGCGCCGGCCGATTCCTGGTCAAGCGCCTTCGCCTCGTCGATACCTTTGGCCAGATCGAGGATCTCGATGTCCGCAATGCGCGGCAGCACGTGTCCCGCTCGCTTCGGGTCGGTGACGGCAGCGAGCCTGTTCTGCCGCCCCGCTTCGTGCAGCCGGCACGCGTGAATCTGCGCTGGCTGTCAACGACCGACGAAACCGCTGAATCGGGCGCGGTGCCGGCATCTACCCCGATTTGCGGCTGGGTGATCGTCGACCACCTCGACCTGAGCCTGCTGATCTACGACGCCCACGGGCGAGCGCTCGGCGTTATCTCCAGCGGAAGCGGGGCCGGTCTGTGGCAGGCCGGCTGGCAGGCGGCGCCAGGCAACGACGCGGCGACCCAGATCTGGGACATCGTCGACCCTCATCTGCGCAGTGTCGCGGAGTGGTTCGTCGCCCGGCCCCGGGCGAAGGACTGGGAAGACATTCTGGGCAAGATCGACACGGCCCTGGACAACATCGCGCCGGAAGCCGCCTCGCAGTGCGAAGACCTCGCGGTCCTGATGGGCCGACCGCTGGCCGTCACGCGGGCACACCTGAGCGTGTCTCTGGCCGGTCCGCCGGCGATCCATCAAGGCGAGCAAGCGCTCTTTACCGACGTCCGCAAGGGTAGCCGCCAGAGCGACAAGTTCGAAGACGTCCGGGTCCCGGTGCGCCTGGGCGCGCACGAACGAGCGAACGACGGACTGGTGGCGTACTGGCGGCAGGTCGGCGACCGTCTCGAACCGGAGGCCCATTGGCCGCAGTCGGAGGCTGTGGCTCCGATCCTCGTGGCGCCTTCCTCGCGCGCGGCTCCGCAGATCCTGACGATGCTGGTCGACCCGCTGGCGGAAATCCACGCCACCTCGGGCGTCCTGCCCACCAAGTCGATCACGATTCCCGCAAGCATGTACGTCGCCGAGTTGAAGCGCATCGAACTGACGTTGCGCTCCCTCGGGCCGATCCTCACCAGGATGGGTCGCCTCGATCTTCCGCTACCGGTCGAACCGGGCTACGCGTGGTCCTGGATCGAGCGAGACGACCATGGGTGGTCCTGGGTCGCGGGCGACTTGGGTGCGAGCGAAGACGACGGCGTGTTCTCCGGCCCAATCCTCGCGCGCGAGGGATGGTTGCGACTGACGAAGGTGGATGCGCCCGAGTCCGGTGCTTCCGATGCCCGGGCCCCTGGGACGACTTGATGCAGACCTAAGGTGACCATGAAAAATCACGCCCTTCCGCTGGATTTCCAACTTCACAACGCCAACGGCGAAGCCGTCCTGGTCCTCGGTGGGACGCTCGACATGACACTGGAGATCCGCAACAACCTGCCGACTCCGCTGTACCTCAGCGAACTGAAGCAGCAGCACCATTTTTCGTTGCGCTTTCGGTCCGGTGTCCTGCGCGACCACCACATCCACGCCGACAAGGCCGATCTCGTCGACTGGCATGTGGACACGGCCAAGGAACAAGGCGACGTGCTCGTCCGGCTGCGCCACAAAACCCTCAGCACCTGGCCCGCCGGCCACACGCTGAAGCTGACGCTCCAAGGACTGCGCGGTGAAGTAGCCGGCGGAACGCGCGCGACGCGCGTCGAACTGGACTACCAGCACATCAGCGACCGGCACGAGCCCGGCTCGCTCATCGTGGGCAAGCCGCGGCACCACCAGATGGTGATCACCATGCCGTCACCGGCGCCGCCACAGCGCACTTTGCTGGAAGCCCATTTTGTCGGCGATACCGGCAATGTCGTGCTGAACGACGGCAAGCCACACGACTACACACTCCGACTTCGCCTCACCAACCCGACACCTCATTGGCTGCTTCTCAAGCGCATCACCGAACTGCGACTGACCTTGACCTGCGGCGACAAGGATGCGCCAGGGGCGCTGGCCACTTGCAAGGAATTGCTGGGCTGGGAAGTCACCGCAAGCGTCCTGTCACCGGCCTCCGATCTCGGCGAGGCGGCGGTAGAGGCAAAAGACAGAGGCTGGATTCCGCGGCCGGACAGCGACCGCGTCAGCAGGATTCCCCTCGACTGCATTGTTGCGAAGCACGATCCGGTGTGGACGCTTCGCGCACCGGAGAACCTGCCCGGCCCTCTGGAACTCCGGCCCGACGGATTCCTGGAAATCCAGATCGCGAAGATCGTGACCGGCCACGCGAACGGGCCGTCCGGCGTCCGTGTCCAGTGGCTGGACATCTCCCATCCCGACGCCGACTTGTCCGGAGAGCTCGTCGCGACGCTCCAGAAGTCACCGCTGGTGGTCGTGGGCGGCAAGGTGGGCATCGGGACAACCCGGCCGGAGGCGGCACTCGCTGTCGAAGGTGATCTCCACATCCACGGGCGACTGCGAGCATCCGAAGGCCTCGAGGTCGCCGGAGTACTGAAGGTGACAGAGGGGCTCGAACTCGGCAATGCCAAATTGCGCGCACGGGCGTTTCGAGAGAAGAAAACAGCGCGGACGGTCGCTCAGCATTGCACGGAGGATGAGTTCGAAGCGTTCAAGGATTGGCCCACGTCGCTTGCCGCACTCGAGCCCCTGACATTTACGTTTCCTTCCCCGATCCCCAGTGGGTCGTCACTGGCTCACCACGGCGCCGTTCGGATTCGCGTCGTTCCTGCGACTGAGGATCCGCAGACGCCACCCTCTCCCGTCGCATTCGACTCGGGGCCGATTCCTGCGACCGCGACGTTCAGCGGCACCGCAATCACGGTGAAAGCCGAGCCAGGGAATCTCGTCACGGTGACAGATATTCCGGTGCAGGGTGGAATGAAAAGTCTGACGATCTCTAGCCTGCTCTGTCCGGATCAAGCCATTGATCAGCTCCGACTGCGCGAGTTACTCGCAGACATGAGCATCGCCGCAGGCAATTGGGCACACTCGTTTGGCAGAAACGGTTCGAAGGTTTTCTGGACGATAGAAACCACATATTCTGCAGGGGCCTTTTTCATTGACGTCGCGGGACCGTAATAACTGGGCGATCGTCTTTTGACAAGTCATCGTGCGACGGTTCGATTGCGGCAAGGGAAGGAGAACATCGAAATGGCGGATCATCAATTGGTCAACATCAACGAGTATCGACTCGGCAGCGCACCAGAGGGGTTCTGGCGTTACGTTTATGACCGCTATCCGACGGGCAAGCCGGTGCCGGAAGCGGCGGATGGGCCAGGCACGCCGGTGTTCGCCGCCTATCGGACGAACGCGCCAGGGACCGTTGCGGTGTACCGGCATGAATTCCACTATGAAAACACGCCCAACACCGGAATCAGAGCGAGCTTGTACGCAGATGCGATGGAACCAACCGATCCATCGTTTGAACTAGACCCACGGGCTGACGCGGGCTCTTGCGGAACGCCTCAAAACTCGGTGCCTCGAGAAACGGGCCAAGGCCGTAGGTACGCAGACGCCATACACAGAACGCATTCGAATAGCAGTATCCGAGCCTTCTGGGCATTCCCCGTTTCTGCGGGACCGACCATACAGGGCGCCGCTGCGGTCCATGAGCACCGGCTGGAAGTTGATTTCATCCGGAACGACAACGTCTCCGTTGCAAGAAGTCGCGTCTATATAAAGTACAGCCTCAATGCAAATGGCGGTAGCGTTTTCAACGAATGCGCTGACGCCACAAACCTGTCCTCAGAACCCCGCGACTGGTGGCGGTTCGCGAAAATCAACGTCACTCCGGACGGTGGAGGCTATCAGCGCATTGACTATGCCTACGCTCGTTATTCGAACAGGATCGCCTTCTACGCGTTTCCCGCAAAGTGAGAAAGCAATCCTGCCTTGACGCCGGGAGAGGCCATGCGCTGACCTCATCGCCGCACGCGTTTTGCGACAAGAGCGACCAACGATGAATACGATCATCGACGCCTTGATTGACAAGGCAAGCAACAGCCTCCTTTTGACAAGTGCGACGTCGCGCGCCTGGCCGTTCATCCAGCCCCTCTTCGCCCCCGACGGCTACTTCCCGAACGGCATCACCCTGATCCCGACAAACCCGGTCGCCTCGTCCGTCGACGAAGTGAAGCTCGTCGGCACGGCCACGATCGATAGGGCCAACTTCGCGGCGGAGGCGACGTTTTCGGGCAGTGGCCCGAATGTCGAACTCGAGTTGGTCCTCACGGTGACCCTGGCGAGTCTCGCGGGCAAGGGCTCTGCGCTCAGGGCGGCCTGGGAGCCGAAGGTCACGTTCCGGTCGAACGCTGGCAAGAAGGCGATCCACGTCGACGCAGCCCGTGGGACCGTACGCATCGGGAGCATCAAGTTGGAGGCGGAGGTCAAGCTGCCCAGCCTGCGGATCGAGGCGACTCTCACGCCCGAGGAGCACGGCGAGAGCCTTTCGACCGTCATGGGCGCCTACGCGCTCGACGATGTCAAGGCAGGCCTGAAGTTGAAGGAAATCCGCCTGCATGCCTATCCCTCGCGCGGTGCCTACTCGATCGCGTTGACGGCGGAGGACGATTGGCCCCTGCTCGGGAATTGCAAACTGACGAAGATCGCAGCTCACGTTCTCTACGCGAGCGAGGCCAGCACCGCCTGGGGCGCGATCCGCGCAACATTCTCCATCGGCGGCGTCGAACTCGAAGTCGAAGCGTCCTATGACAGCGGAGTGTCCGGATGGCAGTTCCGGGGCGCCGTCGTGCCTGAGCATCCGCTTGATGTCACGACCTTCGTTGCCAGGTTCCTTGCGGACCTGGGCGTCAAAGCGGGATGCCCGCAGGCACTGAAGGGCGCGACGATCGACGTGTTGGCGGTCACCTTCAACACCGCCACCAAGGCCTTCACCGGCTGCTGCGAAGCTCGTTTGCCGATGGGCGGTGACAAGGTGCTGGGCATCCTGCTGTTCATCGAGGTCGAGGACGGCGCTGCGCGGTTCAGCGGAACCGTCACTCTCGGCTCCCTGGAGTTCGACCTCATCTTCGACCATACCGTGCGGGGCAACACGCTGCTTGCGAGCTTCTCCGACTCGGAACCCGTCGAGGTCACGCTCGGCAAGCTGCTTGCGATGGTTTCAGACGAACCGATCGATCAAGGCGATCTGCTGACGTTCTCGATCAAGGATGCACTGTTCGCTTGCGAGAAACACGATGGAGCCCCCACGGAATGGCTGCTCGCCGCCGATGTCGAAGCGGGCATGGACTTCAGCGGCTTGCCGCTCGTCGGCGCCTCATTCCCGCCCGGCCAGGGCGCCCGGCTGGTCTTCCAGCCCTTGCTCACTTCGGGCGGGATCGATACCGCGGCCCTCGCCAACCTGGTGCCTGAAGGGGGGCTGACCCTGCCTTCGACCCGGCCCGCGAAGGGCCTCTCGGTGACGACGCGCTTGTCGCTGGCAGCCGAACAGATCTCGCTCGGCCTGCCGGTGCGCATGAGCGCGGGCAGGATGGCCCACGATGACAACGCCGCCGCGGTGTCCAACGCGCCTGAGGTCGCAACAGTCGACAACGTCAGCTGGGTCGCGGCGCAGAAGGCGTTCGGCCCTTTGGCGGTCGAGCGTGTCGGCGTTCGCTACGTGAACGGCGGCCTCGACCTCCTGCTCGACGCCCATCTTTCCGTGGCCGGACTCGCGCTCTCGCTCGAAGGCTTCGGCGCCCATGTGAAGCTTTCCGCGCCGAGCGACGTCGTGCCGGTGCTCGATGGCATCGGCATCGACTTTCGTTCTCCGACCCTCGAGATCGGCGGCGCCCTGCTTCACCAGCAGCTCATCGAGAACGGTAAAAGGGTCGATGAGTACGTCGGCACCGCCATCGTGAAGGCCGGCACGTTCAGCATCGACGCGCTCGGCTCTTACCGTACCGTCGATGGTCATCCATCGCTCTTCGTGTATGCGGCGCTCAACTGTTTGATAGGTGGCCCGTCGTTCTTCTTCGTGACCGGGCTCGCCGCGGCCTTCGGCTACAACCGGTCTTTCAAGCTTCCGCCGATCGGGAAACTGGCCAACTTCCCGCTGCTCGCGACCGATGTCGGGAAGAGCGACGCACGCAGCGGTGAGGGGCTGCGGACGGCCAGTGATGCGATGCGTCCCTACATTCCCGCGGAGGCCGGCGCGATCTTTCTCGGCGTCGGCGTCAGGTTCACCTCGTTCCAGACGATCGCTTCGTCGGCGCTGCTCACGGCGTCGTTCGGCAAGGATGTGTCGCTCGACCTGATCGGCCGGTCCACATTGATCATGCCGGCGGGTGCGACGCGCGACCAGGCCGTCGCCTTCGTCGAGATGGCCTGGCTGGCGTCATTCCGGCCGGCCGAGGGGCTTCTCGCGCTGCAGGCACAACTCTCGCCCGAATCATTCATCTTCTCCAAGGACTGCCATCTGAGCGGTGGCTTCGCCTTCCATTCCTGGTTTGCGGGCGAGCATGAAGGGGATTTCGTGCTGACCGCGGGCGGCTATCACCCGCGCTTCGACCTTGCGAAACACCCGCACTTTCCTCGCGTGCCGCGCCTGGGCGTGGCGTGGCAGGTGAATCCCGCCTTGACCATCAAGGGCGATGCCTACTATGCGCTGACCTCGTCTGCGGCAATGGTGGGTGGTCACCTCGAGATCGTCTGGGAGCAGTTCCCCTACAAGGCCTGGTGCAAAGCCGGTATCGACTGCCTGGTCGACTGGAAGCCCTTGCACTACCTGGGCGAAGCCTACGTCGAGCTGGGGGCCTCCTACACCTTCCAATTCGGCGGCACGCGACACATCACCGCCGAGGTCGGGGCAGACCTCACCATCTGGGGCCCGCGGTTCTCCGGTTGCGCCCGGGTGAACATGGCCCTCTATTCCTTCGACGTCTCCTTCGGCGACGCCCAGGCCAGGCCCGCACCCTTGCACCTGTTCGGCGACAAGATCGGTGACGACGGCAAGATACAGGGCGCCGGCTTCAGCGCGCTGCTGCCAGAGGCGAGCAAGCGCTGCGCGGTCTCAGTCGCGGCCGGTCTTGCAGCATCCAGCGTCGATAAGGACGGCATGAAGGTGTGGCACGTCAATGCGAAGGAGTTGTGCCTCGTCGTGGACTCCGCCATTCCCGTGCGGAGCTTGCATGTCGAAAACATGGCGGGCCGCAGCCATGATGGCGCCGCGGTCGAGCCGTCCCGATTCGGCATCGCGCCAATGATGGCCATGTATGAGGATGTCTGCTCCGAGATGACGATCACCCTGACGAAGGTGACGAAGCTGGACGACGAGCACTGGAAGCCGGACCATTTCCGATACAAGCCACGCATCAAGGGTCATCCGTCCGCGCTATGGGGTGAAGCGGGTCCAGGCAAGGCCGACGGGCTGAAGGGGGCAGCGCTCATCCAGGCATGCGCAGGTGTGGAAATCACCACCACGGGTGAAGTCGATCACGGCAGCGAAATCGTGGGGAAAAGCGGCGTGAGGCTGTTCGAACGCCATCGACCGCAGCTCGAGGATGGCGTCTACGACATCCAGGTGAAACAGTGCTTGCGTGTGACAACGCACGAGGCCCCCCACAACGACACCTGCTGCCGGCCATTGGATGCCGCATCGTCGCTTCGCTTCCAGGTGGGCGGGGGACCGCCGAGCCTGCCGCCTTCCAGCATCCACAGCGTGTATCCGCCCAGGGGAAGCCTGGGCGACCACTCGACCGTGCTGCCGCAGATCATTCTCGAACGCAGCACGTTGCCCTGGGAGCGCGCCGCGCACATCAAGGGTGCCGACCGGAACACGCCCTGGCTCGCCCTGCTGGTGTTCGATGGCAAGAAGGAGGTGAAGTCGGACGCATCGCCGGAAGGGACATCGGGGCTCGCGACCATCGACCTTAGCGAGGAAGAGCTTCCGACGGCGGACCAGCTCAGGCTGCTTTGCCACGTGCGCGTCGTGAGCGAGCGCCAGGCTGATGGCCAGGAACGTCTGGTCGAGCGCGCGGTTCTGCTGGCCCCACGGACCCCTGCGGCGAAAAAGCTGAGCACCGTCCACCTGGTGTCCATGAACGACATCAAACAAGTCGGGGACGGGCCGCTCCGTCGATTGACGAGCCTTTGCAGCTGGAGCTTTTCCTGCGGCGCCCAAGACGCTGGCTTCAAGGCACTGATGAATAAGATCACTCCAGCGCCCATCGCGGCGTCAAGCGTGCAGCTCGCGCACGCGCTGGAAACAGGCGAACGCTCACGCTCCGGGTATCGTGGCCCGCTGGTTCCCATGTCTCGAACGATGCTCGATTCTGAGGCCGACATTTCGCAATTTGCCGCGCTAGAGCTTGGCCGGCTGCTGGCCTTGCAGGACAAGGCGATTTCAGTCGGCCTGCTACGCTTGAAACGCCAGCTGTCGCACCAGACGCGGTTCGCAGCTCAGGCCAGCGACGCGGCTCACCTGTATCCGGTCAGCACGCCGAACTTGGCGACCACGAAACCCTCGAAGGGTTCGCTACCCATCGCGCTGCAGCGGCTGCTGACACCGGAGCTCGCAGTCTGGATCGAAGGTCTGCTGAAGCTCGAGCGCGTGCCCTTTCGCTACCTCCTGCCCGACGAATCCTTGCTGCCTAAAGAGTCCATGCGATTTTTCCAGGTGGATGAGGAGTGGGTCACCAATCTCGTCATGGGAGCGATCGGCGTCGGCGGGGCTTGGCAGCTCGGAACCGACGCGAAACGCGAGCTCGCCGCCTTCGACACTTGTGCTCGCGTTGGCCGAGGCCCCGTGCGTAAAGGCGAACGACCCTTGGGTGTGCTGCCGCAGTTAACGGGCGTCCTGCTGCGTTCCGAGGTGGTCGCCGGCTGGCCGGCAGCGAGCGTGCATGCGTGTGTGCGCAGCAGAAAAGAGGAAGTGGCACCGCTCAGGCTGGCACGTCCTTCGAAAAACATCCTGATGGCTATTTTCGAGGGAAGCCTCGAATCCGTCATCTTTCGGTTGCCCACGGAGACGCTGCACTTCGCGGTGAGGGACGGCCCGCTTCCCGCGAAGTGGATCGACGACGCAAAGTCCCTCATCAACTTAGAGAAATGGGTGAAGTGGGCGGACAGAGACGAGGTCACCTGCACGGCTCTGTAGCGCCGGTTCAGTGGCCGATGTGCAGGATGGTGTTCCGTATCTTCTGTCGATCCAGAAAGCTGAGGAGCCTTTGCCGTTCCGACAGTTCCATGTCGTTGAATTCAGAGAGTGCTCCGTCCAGCGCGTTCAACGTGCGGCTGCTGTTGGCCAGCTCGCCGCGCCTGGACATTTCCAGCGCCGTGATTTGGACAGCGAGCTTTGGGTAACGATCCCGGAAGATGGTTTCATGATCTAGATTGCAGAAGAATCTCTGCGCGCGTGTCGTGTATGCCGGACCCCCATCATTGCTCGCCGCCATGCGATTGAGGGCCTCGCTCATCGTCAGGCCGTGAAAGTCCTTGCGTCGCTGATTCGCCTGACCGGCCGGGCCATCCTGGCCTCCGGCCATGGCGAAGTCCGCCTTGCTGCCATTCACGTTCGTGATGCGGTGCCGATCGACCTGCATGCCGCTCATGACAAAGTTGAGCATCGACTCTCCGAAGTTCCCATGCTTCTTGAACGGGTTGACCGATGCATGCGCCTTGTACTTGCCGACCTTGTCCATCAGCTTCGCATAGACCTTGAGCCTCTTCGGGGCATCCAGGATGGAATCGGCGGCTTTCGGCTTCAGGGGCGAACCGTTCGCCTGCAAGAATGTCAACGCACGGCTCAACACAAGCGAGGCGGCTTCACGCTCGTAGCCCAGCAGCATGTTGATGCCGCCGTGCGTCCCCGGCATGGTGTCGAACTCGTGGTTCGGCAGGCCCACGCCATACAGCGCATCGATATAGGGTCGAAAGACCACTCTATGCTCGGACTCCGCCAGCATGAGAAATGAATTGCCCTCCCAAACGTTCCCGCCCAGGATGATGTTTTCGTAGTTCGCCCCGTTTCTACTGATGAAGTCTCCCGTGTTTCCGGGAACGGGATCGATGGCGAAGATGTTCACCTGGACCTTGAACAGCTCGGGGTCACTGCAGAGGGCGCGGGCAATCTTGTAGCAGGTGATCGAGCCACGGCTGTGACCTGCCAAGTTGACTGTGATCTCGTCGTTCAGGTCCGTGCGTCTCTGCCTGATCCATGCGACGGCGTTGTCGACGACCGCCTCCACGCCCTTGCCGCCGATGATTCCCCGGATCAAGTCCGACTCGGGAACCGTTTCTTGGAGTTTGTCGGTGCCCACCCCTTCGTAGAGTTTGAAATTATCAAAGTCATCGAGCGATTGCGCGACCTTGGTGATCACGAGAACGTTTCCTTCGGACGTGTCCGTGTCCGTCGAATTAACGGTGCCGTGACAGAGAACAGTCAGGATTTTCATAGGCACCTTTCAGCACCACACCCCGGTTCCGACCGGTCAGGCAATGGCACCGTTCGAAGGCCCAGCACGGCACTGATAGCGGCCGCGCATCAGGATGCGCGGATGGTACGGTCCAGGTGCGAAGCGTCAAGACGTTGTTCCCGTCTCCGCAGAGTGCTGAGATGCAGCGACGCCGTCGATGCCGCTGCGTGGGTGATGGGAGTCGTCGCGATGTGTTCTGCGCGCAAGCCAGGCACTGATATGCGCCTTGATCGCGCCGTTGGTCTGCCTCAGAGGCCAGGAAGTCGCCTTGAAACGTCGTACCGATGGCTCCATCACAACATCGATCGTCGCAATCGCCTCGTTATTGAACGTCCCAAAGCAGCCGGACAAAGATGTCTGGAGATGGCTGCACGCAGTAGTCGGCCGCAACCGAACAAATCCAATAGCCAAGACCGCGACACCTCGAGGCAGCGCCGTCATCCAATCGCCCCCTACGCAGAAGGCCGCGCGCTCGCGAGGTAACGGCGCGCCAATCTACCGCCGCCACGGCGCGCTCGTGATCGCCTCGGTCGCCTGCGCCTGTGGCAGCGCCTTCGCAAACAGCCAGCCCTGCCCTACCTGCACGCCCAGTTGCTCCAGCAGCGCGGCCTGCTTCTCGTCCTCGACGCCTTCAGCCAGCGTCTGCTTGCCCAGGGCCGTGCCCAGGCCGACGATGGTGCGGACAATCTCTTGCGCCTCGCGGCCCTGGTGCAAGCGGATGACGAAGCTGCGGTCCACCTTCAGCGTGTCGAAGGGGAAGCGGTGCAGATAGGCCAGCGACGAGTAACCGGTGCCGAAGTCGTCGATGGACAGCTTGAAGCCCATGCGCGCCAGCTCCTGCAGCACCTCTGCGCTGCGCTGCGGGTTGGCCATAGCCATG
Source organism: Burkholderiales bacterium (assembly GCA_016195825.1). Classification (GTDB taxonomy): domain Bacteria; phylum Pseudomonadota; class Gammaproteobacteria; order Burkholderiales; family Burkholderiaceae_C; genus Pelomonas. Next base: position 34,582 of record JACPYV010000112.1, read on the forward strand.
CTCTCGGTGACCTCGAGCTTGAGGCGGTGCGTGGGCACCTCGCCCAGCGCGGCCAGCGTGGCGCGGGCGTCGGCCAGCAGCTCCAGATCACGCTCCAGCTGCACGCCCGACAGGTTGACAGCCACCTCACCCGTGAAGCCCAGCGGCTGCCAGCGCCGCAGCTGGCCGGCAGCCTCCAGCAGCGCCCAGCGGCCGATGGCGCAGATCTGCCCACTGGCCTCGGCAACCGGGATGAAATCGCCCGGCATGATCAAGCCCTTGGTCGGGTGGCGCCAACGGATCAGCGCCTCGAAGCCCAGCAGCGCACGGTCCGACAGCCGCACAAAGGGCTGGTAGTGCAGCTCGAACTGGTTGCCCGCCGCCAGCGCCTCGTCGATGGCATCGCGCAGCCAGCGGCGTGACTGTTCGACCAGTTGCTCGGCCGGGTCGAACTCGTGCAGTTGCCCCGGTCCGGCCGACTTGGCGCGGGCCAGCGCGCCTTCGGCAGCGGCCAGCAGTTCGTCGGCCGTGGCGGGCCCGTGGCGGCGCTGGGCCCAGGCGATGCCAGCCGTCAGGTGCCAGCCCTCACCGAAGGCGGGCTGCAGCAGCGCCTGCACGCCACGCGCGAGGTCGGCCGCCGAGTCGCCACCGGCCAGCAGCAGCGCGAACTGGTCCGGCCCCAAGCGCGCGACCAGGTGGCGGGCGCCGAACGTCGTGCGCAGCCGCGTGCCCAGCTCTGTCAGCACCGAGTCGCCGGACACCGGGCCGTGGGCCTCGTTCAGCGCGCGGAAGCCGTCCAGCCCCAGTAGCAGCAGGCCTGTCTCCGGCGCGGGCACGCCGGTCAGCAGCTGCATCAGCTGCTCGCGGAACAGCACACGGTTGGCCAGGCCGGTGAGTCGGTCGTGCAGCGCGTCGAAACTGATCTGGCGCTGCAGGCGCTGGCTCTCGGAGATGTCGGTCAGGGACCCGGCCATGCGGACCGGCCTGCCGTCCTCACGCACCGCCAGTCCGCGGGCCAGCAGCCAACGCTCCTGGCCTCCCTGGTTGAAATGCAGCACATGGTGGAACTGCAGGCTGCGACCGTCGAGGTGGGCCCTGAGCTCGTCATCGAAGGCCGTCGCCTGGGCGGGCTCCAGCGGGCGCGTCCAGGCCGCGATGTCGTGGCCGGCCTCGGCGGCGGACAGGCCCATCAGCGCCAGCCAGCGCGGCGAGTAGTAGACCTGGCCCCGGCCCTCGTCGGCCATCAGGTCCCAGTCCCACAGCCCATCGTTGGCGCCCTGGGCGGCCAGCGCATAGCGCTGCTCGCTGGCAGCCAGCTGGCGCGCGGCGATGCGGCGCCGCGCCTGCTCGATGCCGGCGCGCAGCGCGCTGGCACCAAGCGTGGCCGCCGCCAGGCCCAGCAGCGGCGGCGCCAGCGACAAGACCAGGTAGCGGCTTTCAAAGGCCCACTGTGCGGCGCCCAGCAGCAGCAGCGTGCCCGCGCCGATGAGGGCCAGTGCCTGGCCCAATGGCCGGCGAGCCAGCAGCAGCACAGCCAGCGCCGGGAGCGCCAGCAGCAGCGCCAGCTCGGCTACACCGCCCCAATCGGGGCGAACGAGGCTGCGTCCGGTCAGCAGGTTGTCGGTGACGGTGGCCAGCCGCTCCATGCCAGGCAGGCCGGCGTCGAAGGGCGAGGGGAAATGGTCGCCCGCGGCCAGCGCCGACACGCCCACGACGGCGATACGCCCCTGGAGCCGCGCAGCGTCCACCCGGCCGGCCAGCAGGTCGGCAAAGCCGATGCTGTCGAAGCTGCCGGCCGGGCCGTAGTAGTTGACGGCCAGGCGCGACAAGCCGTCCAGCCGCAGTTGCAGCGCGCTGCCCACCGCCACGTCATGTCCGAAGCGTGCACGGGCCTGCCGCCAATCAGCATCGCACGCGAAAGCGGCCAGGCGCAGCGCCAGAGACGGATAGACCTCACCGTTGAGCCGCAGCAGCGGCAGGTCGTGGCGCAGGCTGCCGTCGCTGGCGCGCGGCGTGCTGACGTGGCCAAGGCCCGCAGCGGCGCCGGCCAGCTCGGCCTGCGGCGCCACCAGACGGCGCGCACGGTAGAAGCCCGCCTCGCTGCGCGCCAGCGCGGCTTCATCGTCGTAGCCCAGCAGAGCCTGGGCCAGCACGGGAGCAGGCGCAGGCCCAGGGTCGGCCAGGCCCTCGTCCGGCAGCGCGAACGGGATCAGCGTGCGGCGGCTGGCCTGCAGTGCGGCGGCCAGCGCGGCATTGCCCTCGGGCGTACCGCCGCCGGGCAGCAGCAGCAGATCCAGCGCGACGGCCCGCACACCGCCGGCCTGCAGCGCCTGCACGGCGCGGGCAAGCTCGGTGCGGTCGGGTGAACGCCCGCCCAGGGCTTCCATCGCCGCGTCGTCCACACGCACCAGCAGCAGCGGCAGCCCGCGGCCGGGCTGCAGGTGGCCCCGCCACTGGGTCTGCAGGTCCAGCAGCGCGATGTCCAGCCGACTGAAGGCGCCGACATCGCCGCGCCCGTTCCAGACGAGAACGGCCAGCGCGGCAGCGAGCAGCGCAACGGCCACGTAGGCGAACCCGGGGCGACGCATCAATCGAGCGAACCCAGGCGTTGCTCCAGGCGCTGCAACCGTTCCGCCGACCAGGCTACGGCCGCCGTGCATTCCCGGGCGTCGCACTGCGTGCCGTTGAGGGCCTTGGCCAGGCGGACCGGGTAGCGCGGCTTGATGCCGCGGGTCTGTGCGCCAGCGGGCTCAACGTCGACCTCGCCGGTCTTCACGTGCACGGCGGTGGCACGGTCGTCTCCCACCTCGACGCTGAACTCGGTGCCCCGCACGGCCGTCACGGCAGTAGGCGTGCGCACCTTCCAAGCGCCGCCAGCGACCGGGCTGACCTTCTGGCCGACCAGGCCCAGCTCCAGCATGAACTCGGCCTCGCGCGGTCTGGCGGCGCTGGCCACGTAGGCATCGATGCGCAACTGGCTGCGGTCGGCGAGCACCAGGACAGAACCGTCACCGAACCTGAGCCGCACGCGGCCGGCGGCACCGGTGCGCAGCGTGGTGCCGACATCCAGCTTGTCCCCCACCGCCAGCGCCCGACCGTCGACGCGCTGGGCCTCACCGCTGACGGCCACCACCTCGCAGGCCTGCTGGGCCAAGGCGGCGGAACCCAGCAGCGACAGCATCAACACCAAGAGCTTCATGAGCAACTCCTACCGGGACGGATCACCAAACAGCGCGTAGCCCGCCCAGTAGAACGGATGCGCCCAGCGGCCACCACCGAGTTGTCCCTCGATCATCCCCACTTGAGCCATGCGCAGCGCCTCAGCCCGCGGCGCCTTGACCGAAAAAATGGCCGAGGTCAGCGCCGCCGCGGAGGCGGTTTCCACCGCCCAGTGCGTGGCCATGACCGAGCGACTGCCGGCGAAGAAGAAGCCGCGCACCAGGCCCGACATCGCCGCCCCGCCCTGCTCGCCTGCGGCCGTGTTGCAGGCCGACAGCAGCACGGTCTGGGCGTTCAGGCGCAGCGCCAGCACATCGTCCAGCTCGAACAGCGGCGACGCGCTCGCCTCCGGCCCGGGCGCCAGCGCTAGGGCCGGCTTGGAGACACCCGGCAGCTCGCCCGGCAACAGCCCGTGCGTGGCGAAAGCGACCACGCGGCGGTCCAGCAGCGGCGCGGCCAACACGGCCTCGCGCGTGGCGGCGCTGCCCAGCAGCAAGTCGGCCTGCGGGTTGGCGCCCAACGCCTTGGCCAGTGCAGTCAGCTCGACGCGGGTCTCCGGCAGCGGCGGGATGTCGCCGTAGCTGAAGCCCCAGCCCGCGTCGTAGCGCGTCGCGCCGCTGCCAAGGGCCGCACGGCCGGCAGGGCGCGCGTTTTTGGCGTCAGACTTGAACTGCGGGTCGCCCACGCCGAACAGCGCCTTGGCTGCCGGCGGCGGAGCGGCCGCGCGGCGCAACGCGTAGAGCGCGCCGGCCGATGGCAGCTGCGTGACGGCCATGCGACGCGCGACGAAGGCGCCGGGCTCGGGCGCCGTCAACACGGCGGCAAGCGGCAGGGCCGCGAGCGGCCCGTCGGCTGCGACGAGCAAGCTCTTCACTTCGGCACCCGGCTGCAGGGGCGCGATCAGTTCGCGCCAGACCTCGTGCAGTGCGGCGACCGGCAAGGTCGGCGGCCGGCCGGTGCTGAGATCCAGCGCGGCGCGGATTTGCCCGACCTTGTCGGCCCAGCCCGCTGCGCCGATGGTGGAGGCCGTGAAGCGCGTCGGCGCACCAGGCGCCAGCAGCCAGGCCAGCGTCGCCGTCTCTAGCGGCTGCACCACGAGCAAGGCCTCGCCCGGCGACAACAGCTTCTGCAGCACGACCGGCGCAGGCAGCGTTGGCGTGACGAGGTCGGCATAGGCTGGGTAGGCCTTGGCGACGCGTTCACGGTGTGCGGTCAGCGCCTCGCGTGCGGTCTGGGCCGCCTCGCGCTGCTGGCGCGCCTGCTCGCGCACGGCGGCCAGTTCGTCGGCCAGGACTTTTTGCTGCTGCTTGCGCTCGGCGTCGGGCAACGCTTTGAGCTGGGCCTTGGTCTCGTCGCTGCTGTTGCGGCGGCGGATGCGGTCCTCCTCGCCCAGCGAGGCGTACAGCGTGCTGTGGCGCGTGGCGGCGGCAGCGCGCAGCGTCTGCTCCTCTTCCAACATGCCGCGCAACGCCGGCGTGGCGGCCAGCACGCGGGCGCTGGCGTCCACCAGCGCACGGTGCGTGGCGCCGGTCTGCAGGCGGTCGGCCACCTGAAGGGCCCGCTCGACCCAGGCCAGTTCCACCTTGTCGCCACGCTGCACACGTGCAGCGATCTCGCGCAGAAACTCGTCGAACGCCAGGCCCAGCACGAAGCCGCGCGCGCCGCTGAGGTCCAGGTCCAGCCAGCCGCCGGGCGTGTCCAGCAGCGCCGCGAACAAAGGCTGGTAGTCGGTCCAAGCGCCGGCCATGTCTCCCTTGAGCAGGCGGACCAGCGCACGCACGCCGGCGGCCTCCTGCGTCTGCGGGTGGGCCTCGCCATACAGGCGCTGCCGCGTGCGGTGGATGCGTTCGACAACGTCCAGCGCCTCATCCAGTCGCCCGGCCTTGGCGGCCAGCAGCGCGCGCAGCCGCCAGTCGCTGGCGCGGTCGCGCGCCAGGCTGTCGGCCGGCAGGCTGGCCAGGAACTCGCGATGGAAGGCATCGGCCTCGGCCCAGCGGCGCAGGCCGATGAGAGAGCGCACCTGCTCCTGGCGCGCCAGCCAGCGGGCATGGCTGGCCGGGCCCGCACCGGCGCGCTGCAGCATGTCGTCGGCGCGCTGCGCGTTCTCCAGCGCGGCGGCGTACTGGCGCGACGCGACCTGGGCCTGCGCCAGCCGGTAGCTCCAGCGCGCGCCCAGCGCGTCGGTCAACTGGCCGGCCCGCCACAGCGCCAGGTTGGTCTGGCCTATCTGCACGGCCTCGGGCGCACGGCCCTGGCGCACCAAGGCGTAGGTCAGCATGCCCTGGGAACCGTCGTACCAGCCGTAGGCGTCCAGCGCCGCGGGGTCGCGCACGCCCCGCAGCCCACCGGGCGCGCGGCGGGTCTCCTCGGCGCCCTGCTGCGACAGCCGCACGGCCTCGCGCAGCGACGCGACGGCGTCGGCCAGGCGGCCGTCCCAGCGCTCAATCTCGGATCGCACCTGCAGGCGGTCCACCTGCAGCCTCAGCGTGGCCGCGGGGTCGCGTTCGCCCAGACTATCCAGCGCCTGCCTGGTGAGACCTTGAGCGCGCGACCACATGCGGTCCAGCTGCGCGCGGTCCCTGGCCTGGGCCAGCGCATAGACCTGGCGCAGCGCCGCGGCGGCGCGCAGTGACGGGCCCAGTGAGGTGTCGCTGGCATAGGCATCCGCCGCACTGAGCCCCTTGCCGGAGCTGCCCCAGACGAATTCGGCGCTGAGGTACTGGCGCACCCAAACCTCGCCACCAGGCTGGGCGCGGCCCAACTGAGCCAGCTCGGCCAGCAATTCCACCCAGCGGCCGCGCTGCTCCAGCGACTGTGCCGCGCGCACCTGCTGCTGCAGCAGCGCCAGGCGCGCCGCCGGCTCTATCGGCAGCGGCTGCGCCAGCAGCGCCTGGGCCTCAGTGGCAGCCATCAGCACGGTGGTAGCGTCCCCCGTGTCCTCTTCGTCGACCTGGGCCAGCGCGGCCGTCGCAGCCAGCAGCCCGGTCACCAGCCACATCCGCTTGCGCATGGCCCACCTCCAGCGGCACATGCTATCGGCTGGCGGCGCCCGACATGGCCCGCAGTCGCGGGGCCGCTAGAGTTTTCGCGCCGGCAGCTGCGCCAGCAGCAGCAGCGATGCCATCAGCCACATCGGTGCAACCAACGCGGTCGCGGCCGCCAGGACGCCGAAGCCGGCCGGCATGGCGACCGTCGCCCCGTTGACGGTCAGCATGCGCAGGCCCAGCGCCTGGCCGTGCCGCTCGGGCGGCGTCACGCGGTGCAGCATGGCCATGATCATGGGCTGCACCGAGCCCAGCGCCATGCCCAGCAGCGCCGAGCCGCACATCAGCCCCACGGTGCCCGGCAGCCAGGCATACGCCATGAAGGTCAGCATCGCCAGGGCCATGGCCGAGCGCAGCGCCTTGGCCTCGTCGAGGTTGTCGGCAAACCGCACGATGGCCAGGCGCACGCAGGTAGCCGCCGCCGCAAAGCAGCCCAGCACCAAGCCGATGCTGGCCGCCGACAGCCCCCGCGCATGGCCCACCACGGGCACGACGAAGCTGTGCGCGTCCCAGCATGCAGACAGCACCAGGTTGACAAGGATGAGGCGGCGGAAGGCCGGCAAGCGAAACAGCTGCCAGGCCGCTGGCTCGCGGTAGCTCTTGGTGAACGGCTCCGGCAGATGGCGCGGCACCTTGTGCGCGAGCGCCCAGGCCAGCGCCGGCAGCAGCGTGGCGAAGCCGAAGGACGCCGTCATGCCGACATGGTCGATCAGAAGCCCGGCAATGATGGGCGCCAGCGCGTTGGACATCGCCGGGCCCAAGGCCATCCAACTAAACACGCGCTTGAGCTCGCTGGGCTCGTCGGCCATCAGCCCCGCCTCGCGCTGCATGGCCACCGCCGCCACGGCCACCGCGCCGCCGCACAGCAGGCAGCCGATGGCGATGGCCCACAACTGCTGCACGACCAGCGCCAGCAATGCGCCCGCGCCGGCCATCAGCACGCCCACGCCGACCGGCCGGTGAAAGCCGTGCCGGTCCGCCAGCCGGCCAGCCCAAAGCGACAGCACGATGGGCGCGACGGCGAATAGGCTGAGCAGCAGGCCCACCGAGGCCTCGCCATAGCCGCGGTTCAACACCCACAGGCTGGCCGTCACCCGCGTGACGGCCATGCAGGCGTGCACGCAGATGAGCGTGGCAATGAGCCACGGGAAGGCGTGGCGCAAGTTCTGCCTGCGCGCGCCTTCGATCACTCGGCATCCTCGTTGGCGCCCAGCTGCAGCAGCTGCTGCGCCGTGTCGTCCGGCAGCGCCTCCACGCCCTTGAGCTTGCGAGTCATGGCGCGGGTGCGCACCTCGGCGGCATCCAGCGTGTTGCCGGCTTCTTCCAGCTTCTTCTTGGCCTTGGCCAGTACGTCGCCGAACTTGCCGAACTCGGTCTTGACGGCGCCCAGCACCTCCCAGACCTCGGCCGAGCGCTTCTCCAGCACCAGCGTGCGGAAGCCCATCTGCAGGCTGGTCAGCGTGGCCAGCAGCGTGGTGGGGCCGCACAGCATGACCTTGTGCTCGCGCTGCAGACTTTCCACCAGCCCGGGGCGGCGCAGCGCCTCGGCGTACAAGCCCTCCGTGGGCACAAACAGGATGCCGAAGTCGGTCGTGTGCGGCGGGGCGATGTACTTCTCGCGGATGGTCCTGGCCTCCAGCCGCAGGCGGCTCTCAATGGCCTTACCAGCGGACTCGGCGGCAGCCACATCGGCCCGCTCCTGCGCGTCCAGTAGCCGCTCGTAGTCCTCGCGCGGGAACTTGGCGTCGATGGGCAGCCACAGCGGCTGGCCATCGTCGCGCTGGCCCGGCAGCTTGATCGCGAACTCCACGCGTTCCGTCGAACCCGGCAGCGTTGCCACATTGGTGGCGTACTGCTCCGGCGTGAAGACCTGCTCCAGCAGCCCGGCCAGCTGCACCTCGCCGAATACGCCACGCGTCTTCACGTTGGTCAGCACGCGGTTCAGCGAGCCCACGTCGCGCGCCAGGTTCTGCATCTCGCCCAGGCCCTTGTGCACCTGCTCCAGCCGCTCGGCCACCTGCTTGAAACTCTCACCCAAGCGCTGCTCCAGCGTGGCATGCAGCTTCTCGTCGACGGTGGCACGCATCTGCTCCAGCTTCTTCTCGTTGTCCTGCTGGATGCTGGTCAGACGCAGCTCCACCGTATGGCGCAGCTCGGCGAAGCGTTGCTCGTTGCCCAGCGACATGGCCTGCAGCTGCTCACGCATGCCATCGGCCAGGCGCTGCATGGACTCGGCCTGGGCCTGCACCATGCGCTGCGCAGCGGCGTCCTGGGCTTCGCGCGCGGCAAGCGCCTGAGCGGCCAGGGACTGGTTACTGCCCTGCAGGCCTTGCGTCAGCACCTGCTGGAACTGGGCCAGGCCCTGCACCAGTTCCTGGCGGGTGGAACTGCCGCTGCGACCCAGCTCGTCGCGCATTTCGCGCTCCAGCCTCTCATTGCTCAGCAGCAGCTCGGGCGGCACACCGGTCTGAGGTTTCTGGCGAGCCCAGATCAGCAACAACAGGACAAGGATCAGGGCCAGCAGGCCCAGCAGCAACACATCGATCAGGCTCATGCCGCCATTGTCTCCGGTGTCTCCCTGCGAGGGCCGCGGGTCAGGGCGCGATGAGGCCTTTCACAGCACGCGGCAGCTCGGCCTCGATCAGCGCTTCCAGCGCCTTCACACGCTGCTCGGGCATGGTCGCGGCCCAGGGGTTGGCCGCGGCGTCGCGCTCGACCGGCAAGCGGCTTGCGACGGCAATAGACTGCTCGCGGCGGAGCTTGAGGTCCCCGAGGTCGATCAGCGCAACGCGGATGGAGACGTAGGGCGCAAACACCGGCAGCCCCGGCTGGCCGTCGAAGCCGATCTGCGCGCTAGGGCGCTGGTCCAGCACGAAGCCCGGTCCCTCCAGCGTGGTCAGGATCCGTGCCGGCAGGGCTGCGGCCAGGCCGGGCTCCTGGCGGCTGCGCGTGACCAGCAACAGCTGCGCCGCGCCGCTCTGGCGGATGGCTTCGCCCAGCTTGCCGGGCAGGCTGAGCTTGCCGTCGACGAAGAGGTTGGCCGGGTCGCCGAACAGACTGCGCGTGGACGAGGTGTAGAGCTTGACCTCGCGTTTATCGCTGCCTGCCTTCACCGCTTCATTCAGCGTCTGCAGCACCGCGTTGTCCAGGCCGCCGGTGGGGCCAGACGTCCATTCGCCGGACTGCACCGTGTCGCCACGCGCGGGACTCAGGCTGATGAGCTGCACGCTGTCGCCGAGGATGGACAGCGCCGCAAACTTGTTGGGGTCGCGCGGCGTCTTGTCCTCAACCGCGGGCGTCGGCGCCGGTGGCAGCAGCTTGTTCTTCAGCGACTGGCCGAGGACCAGGGTGGGCGCGAGGACGAGGGCGAACAGCAGGGGTTTGATCACAGCGGCAGGACTTCAGGGTTCAGCGAGGTCGGAGGTGTAGCGCCGGTCAGCGCCGCGACGAGGTTGTCGGCAGCCAGGCCAGCCATGGCTAGGCGGGTCGGCATGGTGGCGCTGGCGATGTGGGGCGTCAGCACAACGTTGGGCAGCGTCAGCAGTGCGGGGTTCACGCGGGGCTCACCCTCGAAGACGTCCAGGCCGGCGGCAGCGATGCGCTGCTCGCGCAGTGCGGCCGCCAGCGCGTCCTCGTCGACGATGCCGCCGCGGGCGACGTTGATCAGCGTTGCCGTCGGCTTCATCAGCGCGATCTCGGCGGCGGCGATGCAGTGGTGGGACTGGGCCGAGTACGGCAGCACCAGCACGAGATGGTCGGCCTGGCGCAGCAGCTCCTCTTTGGTCAGGTAACGCGCGCCGAGCTCTGCCTCCGCCTCGGCCGGCAGGCGCGAGCGGTTGTGATAGACCACCTTCATGCCGAAGCCGAAGCGCCCGCGACGCGCGATGGCCTGGCCGATACGGCCCATGCCCAGGATGCCCAGCGTCGAGCTGTAGACGTCAGAGCCTGCCAGGAAGTCCCACGACCAGCTCTTCCAGCCGCCGTCGCGCAGCAGCCGTTCACCCTCGCTCATGCGCCGGGCAGTCGCCATCAGCAGCGCGAAGCCGAAATCGGCCGTCGTCTCGGTCAGCACGTCGGGCGTGTTGGTGACCAGCACGCGACGCGCGGTGCAAGCCGCGAGGTCGATGTGGTTGTAGCCGACGCTCATGGTGCAGACGGCGCGCAGTTCGGGGCACGCATCCAGCAGCTCGCCGGTGATGCGCTCGGTGCCGGTGATGTAGGCGCCGGCCTTGCCCTGCAGCCGTGCGAGCAGTTCGTCGGGCGTCAGAACGCCGTCGCCCTGCACCGCATCCACATCGAAATGGGCGGAGAGCTTCTCGACGACTGCCGCCGGCGCACGCCGCGCAATCAGGACCTTGGGTTTCAGTGCATCCATATGAGCGCCATGACAAAGAGTAGCGGCAGCAGCACCGCACCGGACCAGAGCAGATAGCCGCCAAAGCTGGGCATCTTGACACCACGCTCCTCGGCGATCGCCTTCACCATGAAATTGGGCGCATTGCCGATGTAGGTCATCGCCACCATGAAGACGGCGCCGCCGGAGATGGCCGCCAGCACCGCGGAACCCTCGCCCATCAGGGCCTGCGCGTTGCCGCCGGCGAGGTTGAAGAAGGCCAGGTAGGTCGGCGCGTTGTCCAGCACCGAGGACAGCCCACCAGTCAGCCAGAAGTAGGCGGCCGGCGACGGCTGGCCGGCGGTTCCCGTCAGCAGTGCCGCGATAGGCGCGAACGGGCCCGCCGGCCCAGCCTTCAGCATTGCAATGACGGGCACCATGGTCAGGAAGATGGCGATGAACAGCTTGGCCACCTCTTCCATCGGCGCCCAGCTGAACCGGTTCCTCTCGCGCACGCCGGCCGGCGTGACCCGCAGCGACACGAGCATCACGGCGACGAGGCCCACGTCGCGCACCAGCGCCTGCAGCGGCAGCGGCGTGCCCCACAGGTCGAAGACGATGCCGGGCTTCCAGGTGCCGCTCATCAGCACCAGGCCGATGGCTGCCAGCAGTGGCAGCAGGTTGATGACGCCGTCCAGCCCGATCCGGGACCCGTCGGGTGTCGGGTCAGCCGGCGCGATGCCTTCCCTGCGGTAGTACCAGCTGTCGATGGCCCAGAACACCGCCAACAACGCAGCCAGCAGGAACAGCGTCTCGGGCAGCAGCCGCGACGCCGTCCAGAAGAAGCTGACGCCCTGCAGAAATCCCAGGAACAGCGGCGGATCTCCCAAAGGCGTCAAGGAACCGCCGACGTTGCTGACGATGAAGATGAAGAACACGACCACGTGTGCGTTGTGGCGGCGGTTGTCGTTGGCCCGGATCAGCGGACGTATCAGCAGCATGGACGCGCCGGTCGTGCCCATGAAGCTGGCCAGCACGGCGCCAATCAGCATCAGCCCCGCGTTCAAGGCCGGGCTGCCGTGCAGGTTGCCGCGGATGAAGATGCCGCCTGCGGTTGTATAGAGCGCGCCCAGCAGGACAGTGAATGGCAGGTATTCCTCCACCAGCGTGTGCACCAGCACGCCGCCGGTCTCGGCCGCACCAAAGGCCAGCGAGAACGGCAGCAGCAGCGCCAGCGTCCAAGCCGCGGCGATCTTGCCGAAGTGGTGGTGCCAGAAGGACGGTGCCGCCAGCGGCAGCACCGCGATGGAGAGCAGCAGGCCCGCGAAAGGAGCGGCCCAGGCCAGGCCAAGTCCGGCGCCGTGCAAGGCCATCAGTCTTCGAGGAATTGTGTGAACTCGGCCACCGGCGCGCGTTCGGTGACAAGGCTGTTCTCGACAGCCGCCGGGTCGGCGTAGCCCAGGGACATGCCGCAGACCAGCATCTGCTCTTCGCCCAGTTGCAGCTCCTCGGCGATGACACGGTGGAACTGGGTGAATGCCGCCTGCGGGCAAGTATGCAGGCCGCGAGCGCGCGCGGCGACCATGATGTTCTGCAGGAACATGCCGTAATCCAGCCACGAGCCCTGCTGCATGACGCGGTCGATGGTGAAGAACAGGCCCACCGGTGCGTCAAAGAAGATGAAGTTGCGGCCATGCTGGTGCTGCATGCGCGCCTTGTCGGTCTTGGCGATGCCCAGCAGGCCGTACAGGTCCCAGCCCACCTTGCGGCGCCGGTCGATGTAGGGGCTGCGCCACTCGGTCGGGTAGTAGGCGTACTCCTCCTTGTGGGCGGCGTTCTGGGCCGAGTCCAGGTAGGTGGCCTGGATGCGGCCGGCCACACGCCTGAGCGCCTCGCCCGTCAGCACATGCACCTGCCAGGGCTGGGTGTTGGTGCCCGAGGGCGCCCAGGAGGCGACCTCCAGGATCTCCTCGACTGTTGCGCGCGGCACCGGCGTGGGCAGGAAGGCACGCAGCGAATGCCGGGTCTTGATCGCCTCGTCGACGGCGGCGGTCTGCTCGGGTGTGGGATGGTCGAAACGGCTCATGGCGTCAGTGTTTTCAGGGCTTCAAGATAGGCCGCCGGCAGCTCGGCCACGGGCCGGCGGCTGTCGCGATCGACGTAGACATGCACAAAATGACCTCGGGCCGCGCAGTTGGCGGCGCCCTCGGCGAACAGGCCGATCTCATAGCGCACGCTGGAGCGGCCCTGCTGGGCCACGCGCACGCCAGCCTCGATGCGCTGCGGGAAGGCCAGCGACTCGAAGAAGTTGCAGTGCGTCTCCACCACCAGGCCGATGACGGCGCCGCCATGGATGTCCAGTGCGCCGGCCTCGATCAGCAGGCTGTTCACGGCCGTGTCGAACAGGCTGTAGTAGACGACGTTGTTCAGGTGGCCATAGGCGTCGTTGTCCATCCACCGGGTGGTCAGCGGGACGAATCGGGCGTAGGCGTCGCGGGAGTCGGGCTGAGGACGGGTCGTCATGCAGACGATTCTTTCATGCGCTGCCAGGCGAGCCAGGATTCAGCGGCGAGATTCAGCGTGTTGACCTGCACGGCCACCGTCGTCGCCAGGTCGTGCCCGTAGCCGCCGGCCATGCTCAGTGCCACCGGCAGCCGGCGCTCATGCAGTGCTGCCAGCACGCGCCGGTCACGCTCGGCCAGGCCGGCGTAGCTGAGCTTCAGACGTCCCAGACGGTCGGCCTCGTGCGGGTCCGCACCAGCCAGGTAGAACACCAGCCCGGGTTGGACGCGCCGCCAGACTTCGTCCAGAGCCTTGTCCAACGCGGCCAGGTAGTCGGCGTCCCCGCAGCCATCTGGCAGGTCCACGTCCAGGTCGCTGGGCTCCTTGCGGAACGGGAAGTTGCGCGCGCCGTGCATGGAGAACGTGAACACGGAGTCGTCATCGCGGAAGATGGCCGCCGTGCCATTGCCCTGGTGCACATCGAGGTCGATGACCAGCACCCGCAGCAAGCTGCGATGCTCCCTCGACCACTCGGCCTGCATCAGCCGCGCGGCGACGGCCACGTCGTTGAAGACGCAGTAGCCCGAGCCCTTGTCGGCGTAGGCATGGTGGGTGCCGCCGGCCATGTTGGCGGCCACGCCCTCGGCCAGGGCCGCGCGCGCGGCCGCGATGCTGGCGCCCACCGAATGCATGGAGCGCGCAGCCATGGTCGGCGACCACGGGAAGCCGATCTCGCGCTGCTGCGCCGCGTCAAGGCGCCCCAGCAGCACCGCGTCCACGTAGTCCGGCGTGTGCACCAACGCCAGCTCACCCTCGGTGGCCGCGGGCGCCGCCTGCATGCGCAGCCGCCCCGGTTCTCGCTCGAAATGCTCACGCAGCAGCCGGTACTTGGACTGCGGAAAGCGGTGTCCTGGCGGCAGCGCCAGGCTATGGGCATCGGAGTGGAAAGCCAGCATGGCCCGGGACGATAGCCGCGACGGCTTGGCCCCGCTGGCACCCCTAATTTGCTGCACTGCACAAAAAGTTCTTGCAATCCGCTGCCAAGCCCCTATCATTCAGTCCATGTTGCAGTGCAGCAAAAGAAGCACAGCAAACGGTTCAACCACCTGAAATCGGAGTAACACCATGCTGACCGCTGAACAAGTCCTCGCCGCCCACAAGGCCAACGTCGAAACCCTCTTCGGCCTGACGAACAAGGCGTTCGAAGGCGTCGAGAAGCTCGTCGAGCTGAACCTGCAGGTCGCCAAGACCGCGCTGAGCGAAGCCGCCGACACGACCGCCGCCGCGCTGTCTGTCAAGGACGCCCAAGAGCTGCTGTCGCTGCAAGCCGCCCTGCTGCAACCCACCGCCGAGAAGGCCGCTTCCTACAGCCGCCACATCTACGACATCGCCTCCAGCACCGGTGCTGAAGTCGCCAAGGCTGCCGAAAGCCAGTTCGCCGACGCGCAGAAGAAGTTCGCCGCTGTCGTCGACAACGCCGCCAAGAACGCCCCGGCCGGCACCGAGAACGCCGTCGCGCTGGTGAAGTCCGCCGTCGCTGCCGCCAACAACGCCTTCGAGTCGGTGCAAAAGGCTACCAAGCAAGCCGTCGAAGTGGCCGAAGCCAACTTCCAGGCTGCCACCAGCCAGGCCGTCAAGGCCACGCAGACCGCGACCCGCGCCACCAAGCGCGCCGCCGCCTAAGCTCCCAGGCGCTGCCCAAAAAGCCCGGTGCTCACGCACTGGGCTTTTTTGTTTGCGCCGCTCACTGGCGATTCGTCGGCACACGGCGTCGATTCGCCGCAAGGGCGGCATGGCGCGGCCGGGCTCAGGGTCTACTTGTGGCACTGACCTCGAGGAGCCTCCCATGCACGGCCTGCGCCATCGCCACCGCCATCGCTATTCCAGCCATCCCGGCCAGCGCATCCTGTTCGGCGTCGGTGTCATCGGCATCGGCGTGTTGGCGCTGCTGGACAACCTACACAGTTTCGACTTGCCGCTGCTGCGCACCTTCTGGCCGCTGCTGCTGGTGCTGTTCGGGCTGGGCCGACTCGTCTGGCCGCGCCACGCCGGTAGCTGGCTGTTCGGCACGGGACTGATCGTCGTGGGTGGCCTGCTGACCGCGCAGAACCTCGGCTACACCCACCTCGAGCTGCGTCACTGGTGGCCGGTGCTCATCATCCTGGGCGGGGTCGCCATCCTGCTGCGCGGCGTCTTCCCGCACCGCAGCGGACGCCCCATGGGTTTCGACACCTCGACGCTCGAACATGGCGACCACGTCAACATCGAAGCGACCTTCAGCGGCGTTCACCAGCAGAACGACTCGCGCAGCTTCAAGGGCGGCCGCATCGAAGCGACCTTCGGCGGCGTCGAGCTGGACCTGAGCCAGGCGGCCATGGACGGCCCCGAGGCGGTGCTGGAGCTGTCGGCCCGATTCAGCGGCATCGAGCTGCGCGTGCCGCGCGATTGGCAGGTTGTCGTCAACATCCGGCCCACGCTGGGTGGCGTCGAGGACCGCACCGTGCCGCCCATGAACCCGGCGCACCGCCTGGTGCTTCGCGGCGAGGCGGTGTTCGGCGGCGTCGAGATCAAGAACTGAACGTGGCCTGAGTGCATCCGCTGCTGACCCACTGGCGCGCACTGGCCGCCTACCTGGCGGCTTGGGGGCTGGCCGGCCCGGCGCTGGCCGCGCTGCTGAAGGCACTGGACGTCGCACCGCTGGGCCGCGCCCTGCCCTGGACGACCCCGCTGTGTGCGGTGCTTGCCTTCGTGATGCTGGCCGTCTACTACCCTTGCCGCAGCCGCCCCTTCGACAGCACGCGCTGGACCACCGCGCTCTGGTACCGCGCGGGGCTCGTAGCCGTGCTGGCCGCCGTGCTGCTGGGCGCAGCGGCCGGCTGGGATGCTGCCGGCAGCCTGCTTGGCCACCCCGGCGGCTGGGTCGGCCTGACCCACCGGAGTCTGGTGCTGCTGGCCGCCGCTCTGCTGGGGCTGCTGACGCTGTCCGTGCTGGCGCACGATCTGCTGATCACCTCGCAGCGCGCCCATGCCGCGGCCGCGCGCGAAGCCCAGGCGCGCCTGCTGGCACGCGACATGGAGCTGCAGCTGCTGCGCCTGCAGATCGACCCGCATTTCCTGTTCAACAGCCTCAACTCCATCAGCGCGCTGACCAGCCTGGACCCGCCGGCCGCGCGCGCGATGGCCATCGATCTGGCCCAGTTCTTCCGCCAGACACTGGCCCTGGCCGGCCGCGAGCGCATCCGGCTGGCGGACGAGCTGGGGTTGGTCGAGCACTACCTGGCCATCGAAGGGCAGCGCCTGGGCGACAAGCTGCGCTTCGCCATCGACGCCCCTGCCGACACGCGGGACGCGCTGCTGCCGCCGCTGACGCTGCAGCCGCTGGCCGAGAACGCGCTGAAGCACGGCCTGCGCCCGCGCGACGACGGGGGCCTACTGCAACTGCAGGCGCTGGTGCGCGATGGCTGGCTGCACCTGGCCGTGCGCAACCCGGTCCCCGCCACGCCGTCGGACGAAGGCGGCCTGGGCCACGGCCTGCGCAATCTGCGCGAACGCCTGGCTGCGCAGTACGGCAACCGCGCCCGCGTGCACTGGGGCGCCACCGCCGAGGGCTTTGCCGTCGAGATCACCTTGCCGCTAGAGATGTCGGAGATCCCCCCATGACACTGCGCGCCCTCATCGCCGACGATGAGCACCTCGCTCGCCGCCTGCTGCGCGAATACCTGCTGCCGCACGCCGACGTCAGCGTGGTAGCGGAGGCCGACAACGGCCTGGACGCGGCCCGCGCAATCACCGAGCTCAAGCCGGATCTGGTCTTCCTCGACATTCAGATGCCTCGGCTGACCGGGCTGGAGGTGCTGACGCTGACCGGCCGGCGCGACGGCGTCATCTTCACGACGGCCTACGACCAGCACGCGATGCAGGCCTTCGAGCTGCATGCGGTGGACTACCTCCTGAAGCCCTTCACGCAGGCTCGCTTCGACGCAGCGCTCGCGCGCGCGCGCCGGCTGCTGGGCCAGGCCGCACCGGGGCTGGAGCAGCTCGTCGCACCAGGCCCAGTGCTCACACGCGTGCTGGTGCGCGACGGCAGCGGAGCAGGCATGCAGGTGCTGACCGTTGACACCATCGACTACATCGAGGCCCAGGCCGACCAGGTCGCCTTCCACAGCGCCGGTCGCGAGCACCTCAAGACCCAGCGCATCTCCGAGCTGGAGGCCCAGCTCGACCCGGCGCGCTTCGTGCGCGTGCACCGCTCCTTCATCATCAACCTGGCCGCACTGCAAGGCCTGGAGAAGACTGACAGCGACGCCCACGTCGCCCGCATGAAGAACGGCAAGCGCATTCCCGTCAGCCGCAGCGGTTACGAGCGGCTGCGCGCGACGCTCTGAACCGCCACCGTCCTACACACACCGCGCGCACCAGCCCACAGACTGCGCCCATGCGCTGGCTGGCCATGACACGCTCGACCTTGGCTCCGCTGGGCCTGGTGCTGCGGCTGACGGCCGAAGGCTTCCTGGCCGACCGTGGCCCGCGCATGGGCGCGGCACTGGCCTACTACACGTTGTTCTCCCTGGCGCCGCTGCTGCTCATCGTCGTGTCTGTCGCCGGGCTGATATGGGGTGGCGACGCGGTGCGCGGCAAACTGGTCGAGCAGCTGGGTGCATTGCTGGGCACCGTTGCCGCCACCACCATCGAGGGCATGCTGAAGAGCGTAGCCTGGCCGGTCGGCGGGTGGCTGAGCACGCTGGTGGGCTTGGCGCTCATGCTGGTGGGCGCTACGACCGTATTCGCCGAACTCCAGGACGCGCTGGACACCATCTGGCGTGTGCCCGCCCGGCCCCAGCAGGGCTGGCTGAGCTGGCTGCGCACCCGTCTGCTGAGCTTCGGCCTCATCCTGGGCCTGTGCTTCCTGCTGCTGGTGTCACTGCTGCTGGGGGCCGTCATGTCGGCCGCACGGACCTGGTGGCGGCCGTGGTTTGGTGAGTGGCTCTCCATCGCGGGCATCGCCAACACTGCGATCAGCCAGGGCCTGGTCGTCGCTGTGTTCGCGCTGATCTTCAAGTGGATGCCGCGCGCCCACATTGCCTGGCGCGATGTACTGCTCGGCGCCCTGGTCACGGCCGGGCTGTTCGAGCTGGGCCGGCGCGCCATCGGCGCCTATCTGCAGGGCAGCGGCGTCGTATCGGGCTTCGGTGCCGCGGCTTCGGTCGTCGCGCTGCTGGTGTGGGTGTATTTCTCGGCGCAGATCCTGCTGGTGGGCGCCGAGTTCACCTGGGCCTACGCCCGCGTGCTGGGCTCGCGCCGCGAGCCCAGCACGGAGCCCGGACCGCCTGGGGCAAACTTGCGGCCCCGACCTCAGCCCCCGACGCGATGACGACCACCACCGACGACGGCCTCCAGCTCCACACCCGCCACTGGCCCGCCGCGACGCCCTCCCGGGGCCAGGTGCTCATCGTTCATGGCCTGGGCGAGCACATCGAGCGCTACGCCCATGTCGCCGCGGCGCTGAATGCTGCCGGCTGGGACGTGCACGGCTGGGATCATCGCGGCCATGGCCAGAGCCAAGGCCGGCGCGGCGACATCCCCGCTCACGACGCGCTGCTGCGCGACACGGCGCGGGTCATCGACGCCGTGCGCCGCCCGGACGCGCGTTTCGTGCTGCTGGGCCACAGCCTGGGTGGCCTCGTCGTGGCACGCTTCGCCGCCGAGGCACTGGCGCCGAGGCCCGCCGCCTGGAGCCGGCCGCTGGACGGCCTGGTGCTGTCCTCGCCCGCGCTGGACCCCGGCCTCAGTGGAGGGCAGAAGCTGGCCCTGACGCTGGCCGAGAAGCTCGCACCCGGCCTGGCGGTCAGCAACGGCTTGAAGCCCTCCTGGATCAGCCGCGACCCGGCGGTCGTGAACGCCTATGCCAGCGACACGCTGGTGCACGACCGCATCACGGCGCGAATGACGCGCTTCATTGTTGATGCAGGTGCCCGCGTCATCGGCGATGCACCGCGCTGGCGGTTGACGACACTGCTGATGTGGGCCGGCGCTGACCGCTGCGTGGCGCCGCGCGGCAGCGAGGCCTTTGCCGCGGCAGCGCCCGCCAACGTCGTCGCCACCCAACCCTGGCCCGGGCTGTTCCACGAGATCTTCAACGAGCCCGAGAAGGCCGAGGTGATCGGCGTACTCACGGAGTGGCTGAACCGCTGATCACGTCCAGCCGGTCCACCACAAGCTCCAGCCGCAGCAAGGGGTTGTCCAGCGCCATCAGGCGCTGCCGCTCCTCGGCCGGCATCGGCAGCAGCTCGGCCCAGCGGTTCGCCAGCCAACCTGCGTCATGCCAAGCATAGGGCGGCTGGATGGGCAGCTCCTCGGCGGCTGCGCGCCCGGCCCAGCCGGCCAGCAGGTGCTGCAGCTGCCGTGCAGCCAGCGCCAGGTCATTGGGTACCTGCACGGCCGCATCCTCGGGCAGCAGATCGACATGGCCCACCCACAGGCCGTGGCTCAGACAGCGCGAGTCCAGCACGCGAAACCGCTGCACACCGCGCGTGCGGATCTGGATGAGCCCCGGCTGAAGGGGCTCGAAATGATCGATGCGTGCCAGCGTTCCGACGGCGTGAAAGGTCTCTCGCCGGAAGCCTTCCCCATCACGCTGGCGCACCTCCTGCCCCTCGGTCAGCGCGACGACACCGAATGGCAGGCCCTGCGCCTGGCAGCGCTGCACCATGTCTAGGTAGCGCGGCTCGAAAATGCGCAGCGGCAGATGGCCGCCGGGGAAGAGCACCGAGCTCAGCGGGAAAAAGGGCGTCTCGGCGTCCATGAAAGCTCACTTCGTCTTGTCGGCGATGCGCTGGCGCAGGAGCGGCAGCATGGCCTGCGCCGCCTCGCGGCCGGCCTGGATGGCGCGGCGGCGGGCGGTGAAGTCCGCGCTGCCCACGCCGTCCAGCCGGGGCCGGATGACGACGTCGGCCTCGCGCAGCTCGAACGTGTTGATGCTGCGACCCATGATGGAGAAGGTCTGCATCAGCATGCGGAAGGCGTCGCCCGGTAGGTCCTTCTCGGGCGGCGACGTGATGTCCACCGCGATGATGAACTGCGCGCCCATCTCGCGCGCGAAGCGCACGGGCACGGGCGACACCAGGCCGCCGTCGACGTACTCGCGCTGGCCGATCTTGACCGGCTGGAACACCGCTGGCACGGCACTGGAGGCACGCACCGCAGTGCCGGTGTCGCCGCTGCGGAACAGGATGGCCGAACCGTCGGACAGGTCGGTGGCGACGATGCCCAGCGGCAGCGCCATTTGCTCGATGCCCTTGCCGCCGGTCTTGTCGCGGATGAAGCGGGCCAGCGCCTCGCCGCGGATCAGGCCGCGCAACGGGAAGGACCAGTCGGTGATGGCGCCCTCGTCCATGCCCTCGGCCAGCGTCTGCATCTCCTTGCCGGTCTTGCCGGACGCGTACAGCGACGCGACCAGGCTGCCGGCCGACGTGCCGGCGACGAGGTCGACCTTGATGCCGTTCTCCTCCAGCACCTGGATGACGCCGATGTGCGCGAAGCCGCGCGCCGCGCCGCCACCCAGCGCCAGACCAATGCGCGGCGGCCTGGGTGCGGGCTTGACAAGCGGAGGCGGCTCGGGCGGCGGCGTGACGAGGGGGGGCTGGGGCGGCGGCGACTGCATCACTGCGCAGCCAGTCAGCGTCAGCGCCAGCAACGCAGTCGACAGCCAGGCCCGACAACCGGTCAGGCGGGAGGATTCATCAGCCGGGCGGCAGATCGGAGGCGGCATGGCGGGGAAGCGTCGTCGAAAGCCGGCGACTCTAGCCGGCCCGGGGCTCAGTGGCCCGAAGCCTGGAACACCGCCATGGTGCCGACAAGTTCCTGGGCTTGCTGGCGCAGGCTGGTGGCGGCGGCCGACACCTCTTCCACCAGCGCGGCGTTCTGCTGCGTGGCCTGATCCATCTCGCGCACCGCCTGGCCCACCTCGGCCACGCCCTGCGCCTGCTGTTCGCTGGCGGTGCTGATCTCGGCCATGATGTCTGTCACCCGGCGGATGCTGCCGACCAGCTCATCCATCGTGCTCCCGGCACGGCCCACCAGCGCGGCACCCTGCTCGACCCGCTCGACACTGGTGCCGATCAGCGTCTTGATCTCCTTGGCGGCGGCTGCCGAGCGGCCTGCCAGTGAGCGGACCTCGCTGGCCACCACCGCAAAGCCGCGGCCCTGCTCGCCGGCCCGGGCCGCCTCCACCGCCGCATTCAGGGCCAGGATGTTGGTCTGGAAGGCGATACCGTCGATGACGCCTATGATGTCGCTGATCTTGCGCGAGCTTTCGTTGATGCCCGCCATGGTCTGCACCACCTGCCCCACCACCTCGCCACGTTGCACGGCCACGGTGCTGGCGGCCTGCGCGAGCTG